>CAZKHC010000001.1:0-53978 GCA_964552135.1 uncultured Algimonas sp.
GCATATTTAATCAGCAAATCCGTGAGGTTGGCGAAGTGATAGCTTTCATGCTTATCGGCGCATGTTTCAATGGGCACGATAGTACGATAGCCGTAGGACAGGCTATCCACAGCAGTAGCGCGGACGCAGCCTGATGTGCTGCCTCCTGTAACAACAACCGTATCAATTTTGTGGAAGGTTAAAAAGCTATTGAGCGGCGTTTCAAAAAAGGCACTCGGCATACGCTTTGTATAAACGGCATCAACATCGCGGTGAATATCAAGACGATCATCAAATTCAGTGCGCTCACTGCCATATTTGATATTTTGTAGGCTATCAGGCGTATCTGTACGTGTACCCCAAACCCCGCAATCCGCTGCATTTTCCATATAGGCCACATGTGTCCAAATAACGGGCAAGCCCTTCGCGCGGGCGGTTTTGGAAATATTATTGATGTGCTCCATCTGCCGTGGATCAGTGACATAACCTGTTTTGTACAAATCAGGACGCGTATATGATTTTTGCGGATCGACATTGACGATGGCCATACGATTCCCAAAGCCAAAACGCTTGCGCGCAGGATTGGCTCGAATCTCTTCAAAAATTTGTCTGGCGGTTTTATCTGATAAAACCATTGTAGATTCTGTGCTCATAATTATCTCAAAGCTTATATTGAGCCTGCTTTACTTGATGCACCTCAATTCCTAAATGTGATAACATGAAAATATCTACCCTATGAAAGATAAAATTCTTATATCCGAGGTTGGTCCGCGTGACGGCCTGCAAAACTGCAAAGGCGTTATGCCGACGGATGTCAAAAAACGCTGGATAAAAGGGCTTTATGACGCGGGCGTGCGCGAGATCGAAGTCGGCAGTTTTGTACCGCCTAAGCTTTTCCCGCAACTCGCCGATACGGCTGAAATAGTCGCTTACGCCAAGACGTTACCAGATTTACGGGTTTTGGCTTTGGTGCCAAACCTACGCGGCGCGAAAGGGGCTATTGCCGCGGGCGTGACTTCTATCGGCTTTCCACTCTCATGTTCTGAGACCCATTCCATGAAAAACTTGCGTCAGACTCATGATCAGGCGATTGAAAATGTTGCAGCGATTGCGGCCTTGATTAAAGAGCAGCCTGAGGGACAAAGCCCTGAATTTGAGGGCGCGCTATCTACGGCTTTCGGCTGTTCTATTGTTGGTGAAGTGCCCGAAGATAAAGTCGTTGAATTGGCAGAGCGCCTTGTTGAGGCAGGGGTGGATGAACTCGGCTTGTCCGATACGGTTGGTTATGCCAGCCCGAAATCCGTGAAAAGTCTAATCCGTAAAGTTCGGGCCGTAGCGGGGGATGAGAAGGTTAAATCCGTACATCTTCACAACACGTACGGTCTTGGCATTGCCAACGCTTTTGCCGCTTATGAAGAAGGTATTGAAGTTTTTGATAGCTCCCAAGGAGGTTTAGGTGGCTGCCCGGCGTCACCTGGGGCGAGCGGGAATATTGTGACTGAAGATCTTGTTTACATGTTCGAAGCGATGGGTGTGGATACAGGTATAGATTTGGATAAGCTTATGGATTGCCGCGAGTATCTTGCTGAAGGCCTACCAGGAGAACCAATTTATGGTATGACCCCCAATGCGGGTTTGCCGATGGGGTTTCAGCAGACCTGATAACTCAGGAATTCTACGTCGGTAGATAAATATCCCTTTTTTACAGCTTCTGTCTTGGTGAGGTCTGTGGAAAGGTATTTTTTGTTATCATCGCAGAAAATTGTGACAACACGTGCATCGGATTGCATCCGGTTCTGTACTTTCAGGCCTGCAATCAGGTTTGCGCCGGAGGATATACCTACGGCCAGGCCGAGTTCAGCGGAGAGTTTCTGCGCCATTATGATTCCGTCACCGTCATTTACGCTAATTACCTCGTCCAGTGTGTTGAGGCAGCAAATATCAGGAATAAAATCATCTGATACGCCCTGAATACGGTGCTTGCCGACTTTATAACCGGTAGAAAGAGTTGGGCTTTCTGCCGGTTCCATTGGATGGATTTTTACATTGGCATTATAGGCCCGCAGAGCATTGCCCACACCCATGACCGTGCCACCTGTGCCCACGCCTGCAACAAAGGCATCAGGTACGTATCCGAGTTGACTCATTATTTCTGGCCCTGTCGAGCCGCAATGGGCGTTGCAATTATCGGGATTAGAAAATTGACGTGGCAGGAAAACATCATTCCGTTCGCACGCGAGATTTTCAGCCATTTCGATTGACCCCAAAAATCCGCCTTCCGAGTGACTGACTAGCACAACATCTGCCCCATAACTTCGCATGAGCGAGATACGCTCTTGGCTCATCCAATCAGGCATATAAATACGGACGGGATGGCCCAGAGCTTTCCCGAGCGCGCAAAAGGCAATGCCTGCATTGCCACTTGTCGCTTCGACAATCATATCGCCCTTACGCAGCGAGCCCGTCTTGTATGCGCACTTCAAAACTTCCAGCGCCATCCGGTCTTTGATGGAGCCTGAAAGGTTGAAATATTCTAACTTAGCATGAATCGTTCGTGACTGCCCTTTATATAAAAAATTTATTGCAATTAAGGGTGTGTTGCCAACAAGGCGTTCGATTGTTTCAAACATTGGCGGTAGAGCATTGGCAGGAGCCTCTGGAGCCAGTGATGGGTTAATCTGGGTATTATCTATTGATGACCTTTGTAACATAAAATCCTCGAATTTATTTCTAATTCGAATAATAACCTCGTCAAAATCAAAATATTTATAATAAATTCATCTAAATAGATTGAATTTGCTAATAATATTTGATAAATACTTGTATGGTCGAAAATTTACACCCAAATGATATTGAGATTTTGAAAAAACTTCAACGTGATGCGTCTCGATCTCTTGAGTCGATAGCAGACGAAATAGGAGTTTCGCTCAATACATGTTGGCGTCGAGTGCAGAAACTAGAAGAGATCGGTATTATTCAGCGCCGTGTTGCTTTGGTCGATAGCGATAAAGTTGACCTTCCGCTCACAGTCTTTGTCTCTATACGAACAGATGACCATTCCAAAGAGTGGGCGGATGCGTTTTCAAAGGCCGTTAACAACATGCCTGAAATAGTGGAGTTCTATCGCCTTGCCGGGGATGTGGATTATATCTTGAAAATCATTGTCGGTAATGTTGCTGACTATGACCGTGTGTATCAACGCCTTATTTCCAAGATTCGGCTTTCTGATGTCTCCGCTAGCTTTGCTATGGAAAAGATGAAATTTACTACGGAACTTCCGCTTCGTTAATCAAGCCCTGCTTTTACGGCCTCAACGGCGTCCTGTGTAAAAGCAGTTAAAAAACCAATGCCCCAATCAGGGTAATTTCTAATTTCGCCATTCTTCAAATAAGGCTCTGCACGGAGTGTGGCGTCAAAAATAAGGTCGCCAGGATTTAGAACTATGATACGGTGATCAAGGTTGGACAGTTTTTGCGTGAACTCGGAGGCATAGTCAAAGGCCGCAAAATGGCCCCATTCATAGGCTTCGCCCGCGCGAAAGTTTTCAGCATAAGCAACGGCAAGGTCTTGGAGGGATACGCCCGGGCCGCGATATTTTATAGATTTCGCCCACATCTCTTTAAACCGTGTCCCGGCTTCATCCATAGGTACGGTTGTAAACATTTTTTTGAAAGCCGCGATTTCGGCTGGGTTATAAATAGGAGAGGAAATAAGAACAATTTTTTCGATTGCTTTCGGGCGTTGCGTTGCCATCTCTACAGCCACGGACGAACCAGTGTGATTGCCTAATAAGTCAACTTTTTTGTGGCCTAAAGCTTCAATAATCGCCCATGCTGAACGGGCATAATTAGGTATAGTGGCATCTTCAAAAGTGGACGGAATATCAGACTCTCCATGGCCTGGATTATCTATTGCGACGATAAGGCGATCCGTTGCGGCCTGTTCCATAAATTTTGTAAATTCTCGCCCTGATTTCGGACTTTGATGTAAGCAAATTAAGGGGTTTTTATCAGATGGTTGTCCCGCCACGCGGATATGAACTTGACCATAAGGGCCATCCACAAACTGCCGGCGAGTGCTAATCATTTTTAGCAAGTTCATGGCCGATTTCTTCCGAAGTCGGCTCATTGGGTGTTTCTAAGCCTTCTATTTCCTGTTGGTAGATACGGAAAATTCGCGCTAGATATTCTTGTGTCCAAGCGCCCCGTTCTTCAGCGACCGGTTTGGACGGTGTGTAACTCTCAATATCAGCGCGCGTTACAGTGTCTTTTTCTTCCAAAAGGCGTTCAATTGTATCCATCCGCTCTCGCATTACAGCGACCTCTTGGGCTAAGGCCATTGTTACCGCTAAGACGCGTTCGACATCCTGATCTTTGAGGAAATAAGGGCGTTTGCCTTTGGGCTTTGCACCCGCAAGTTTTAAGGGGTCAATGTGTTTGGACATTAGGCAGCTTTCTGAACGTCTGCTTTTTTTTGAGCCCCAACAATATGCCAAGCGGCTTTCCGGCCATAATCTTCAACCTCCTCTTCACCTTGTACGGGAAAGAGTGTTGCATCAACAACGGCCGCGACGCCGCCATGAACAAGCTCATCACGAGAGAATCCGGCATCAACCATCCATTGGACGAGGTCTAGCTCGTGCATTTTCGTCCAGAATGGCTCGTTGTTATAAAACGCATCCCAATCACGAATAGCTTGCTCATAAAGCGGCATATCAGCGGCATATTGAGGCTGCTCGACATGCATAACGAGGCCCCCTGGCGCGAGCAGGCGATGGCTTTCTTTCATAATGCGCGGCATGGATTTAACCGATGTTTCATGCAGGAACATGGTTGATTGTACCCAGTCAAAATGATTATCAGGATACATAGATAAGTCTTCGGCGTTGGCTTGGACAAATGTCACATTTTCGACGCCAAGGGATTTAGCTCGGGCTAAGCCGTAACGCAAAACTGGCGCGCCGGTATCAACACAAACTATTTCCGCATCTGAGAAGGCTTTGGCGATGGGCAGGACATTCTGCCCAAGCCCCCCCCCAATATCAAGAATGCGCTTGGGCGCAAAGTCAGGGCGGTTCTTTTTCATCCATGCGACTACGGCTTCGCCGCCGCCATCAGAATAACGGCCCAAGCCGCCGCCTGTGGTGACGAAAATGCCGACATCATAATTCGCCGCACCAGTGACGTCGCCTGGGACGATTTCGTCGTGATAGCTGCCCGGCATGCAGTGGTGATCAATCGCAGCGAGGTAGCGCGGTAGCTCTAAGTTAGGATTGAGGACAAGACGCGGGTCGCCTTTAGTCATTTCTTCGGCTTTGGCGTTTAGCTCTTCGGCTTGACGTAATGTGACCCAACGACCAGCTTGTTGGCGTAATTCCATTGTCCCGCGCCTTAGAGCGCTCCAATGCTGAAAGAGAGGGTCTTCGAGCAAAGCCTTCCGGACTTGATTGCGGTGTTTTGGTTTCGGGTTTTTTGGCTTAACCCGTGTTTCATAGGCCGTCTTCACACCGGGAAGAAAGTTCGATGCCAAGTGACGATTCATATGGGCTAGAAAATTAAACCGCGCCTTCTCATCATGGCTTGTCTCAGGCGACATGCCGTGAATGCCGACATTGCGGTAATCTGGTGGCCCATCGTAACGTTTTGCAGACATAATTATTCCTTCAATATTATGCTTGATACGGGCGAGCCGCTTAAAATGAGTTGACGAAAGTCAAGGCACTGTGGTTCCAAGCCATCACAAAGACATTACCAATAAAGATGTTAACAATACTGGAGGTGATCATGGCCGCGAAAATTCTAGCTCTTTTTAACTTAAAACCTGATGTATCAGTGACGGATTATGAGGCGTGGGCCAAATCCATAGATATACCGACAGTTAATGGTTTGGGGTCTATCGAAAAATTTGAAGTCTTCAAGACGACGGGCCTTTTGTTCTCTGACGATAAGCCGCCTTACCAATATTTCGAAACGATTGATGTTCTAGACATGGATAAATTTGGCGAAGAAGCTGGCAGTGAGACCATGCAAAAAATTGCGGCTGAGTTTCAGGCCATGGCCGATAATCTTGTTTTTATTACGACTGAGCAGCTTTAATGAAGTTTAGGGGTAAAACAGCCGTAATCACAGGCTCGGGTCGCCGCGGTGGTTTGGGGGAGGCTATTGCGCTGCGCCTTGCTAAAGACGGAGCGAATATTGTGATCTCTGATATTGGTCAATCACGCGACGCGGCTACGGGGGCCGAGCATATTGGCTCTACGGATGAAATGGAGTCCATCGCCGAAGAGCTTCGCGGTATGGGCGTAGAAGCTAGCACCCATGTGTGCGATGTGCGTTCCCTTGAGGACGTAAGAGGGCTTGCCAATCATGCGTTTAATCGCCACGACAGCCTTGATATTTGGGTCAATAATGCGGGTATTGGCTATATCATGAAGCCGCTTTTAGAAGTGACCGAGGATGATTGGCGCGCTGTGATTGATGTAAATCTGTCAGGTGCGTTTTTTGGAGTGAAATCCGCCGCTGAAATCATGGTCAAACAAGGCAGTGGTGGGCGCATTATAAATATAGCGTCCCAAGCCGCGAAATCAGGATTCCCTCATGCGCAGGCTTATACAAGCTCCAAACATGGTCTAGTCGGCCTTGTACGGAGCGCGGCAACAGAACTGGGTGAACACAACATCACCGTCAATAATGTCTGCCCAAACCATGTTACGACAGGGCTAGGGGCTTGGCAGAACGAATATTTCGCTAAGGTCGTTGGGGCCGATAGTGTCGAAGACTATCTCGCCGCTATGGCCGCGCGTATACCGATGGGCCGCCCGGGTCTGCCCGAAGATACCGCCAATGCCGTGGCTTTTTTATGTTCCGATGATGCGAAATATATTACGGCTGAAAGTATGAATGTATCGGGCGGTGAGGAACCGCATTAATGATCTATAACGAACCTGCCCCAAAAAATTTCGTCTGGCCTAACGGCGCGAAACTCGCTCTCTCTCTCGTCATTAATGTCGAGGAGGGAGCTGAGCGTGGTATTTGGCAGGGCGATAAAGCGAATGAGCCTGTCGATGAATTAGTCTCTGGCTTGAAAGCCAAAATCCGTGTGCATGGCAATGAGAGCAATTACCAATATGGCATAAATCGCGGCGCGCCGCGCATTTTAAAGCTTCTCAATGCGGCTAATGTGCTTGCGACTTGGACGGTCTGTGCGCAGGCCCTTGAAAAAGCGCCTTGGATAGCAGAGGCCATCACGAACCGAGGGGATGAGCCCTGTTCGCATGGCTATCGCTGGCTTTTCACGGCATTTATGAGCGAAGAGGAAGAACGCGAATTCATCGTAAAAGGCACGGCCTCGATTGAGCAGACATGTGGGCGGAAACCTGTGGGTTACCTCTCCCGTTACCTGCATACGGACCATATTCGACGCTCGCTGGTCAAAGAGGGTTATCTCTACCATATGGATGATTATTCAGATGACTTCCCGCGCTGGGAGCAAGTAGACATGGGCGACGGGACAACCAAGCCACTCGTGATTTTGCCTTATGCTGTAGATAGTAATGATATGAAGTTCTGGCTCGCGCCGAGTTTCACAGCGCAGATGTGGCTGGATTATGCTAAATGCACATTTGATGAGCTGCTTGCGGAAGCCAATGAAGAGGGTGCGCGGATGATGAGCTTGGGTTTGCATCTTAGAATTATTGGCCGTCCGGGTCGTATTTGGGCGTTTCGTGAATTTCTGGACTATGTCAAAGATCGTTCAGATGTCTGGATTGCCCGCCGTGAAGATATTGCTGACCATTTTGCAAGTCAGGTGAAGCCAGATAGGTGAGTCAATGCATTACCGCTCTCAATTATTTGTTCCCGGCAATCGCCCTGACCGATTTGAAAAAGCCTGCCAAGCAGGCGCAGACCTTGTCTGTATTGACCTTGAAGATGCAGTCGGGCCAAGTGATAAAGCCCAAGCTCGTAAAGATGTTTTGGGGTGGCTGGCACAGACAAATCACAAACATGTCTCTTTGCGGATGAATGGTCTGGATACGGCTGATGGGCACGCCGATATTATGGCGCTTAAAGACAGTGGCCTGACTTTGCCCTATTTGATGATTCCTAAGGTTGCTTCACGGTCGCAAATGAATGACTTAGATGATGACTTGTCAAATGAATTAGGGCCGTTTTTCGCAATTATAGAAAGCGCAGAAGGCTTGCTAAATTGCGAGGAAATATTCTCAAATGGACGCGTGAAAATGGGGATGTATGGCGCCGTTGATTACGCGGGGGATGTGGATTGCGATCTGTCTTGGGAGACACATTTATATGCACGCTCAAGATTAGTAGCTGCGGCAACAGTCCATGATGTTCTTCTATTTGACGTCCCGCATATTGATGTGCGCAATCTGGATGATTGCGAAGCCACAACGCGCCAAGCTAAAGCGATAGGTATTAAGGCCCGCTCTGCCATTCATCCAGCGCAAATAGAGCGTATTCATACCGCCCTCATGCCGTCCCGTAAAGAGATTGAACAAGCGGAAAGGGTGATTGCGGCGTATCAAAAGGCAAGCGGAAATGTTGCGCTATTAGACGGTAAATTTATTGAAGCCCCCGTGGTTAAAAAGGCCGAACGTGTCTTGGCAATAGGAAAGATGATGTAATGGTAAAAAGCATAAAAGAGGTCGGGCCAAACCGATTCCGTGAAACATTTGGGCGGTATTATGAAGACTTTGAAGTTGGTCATATATATGAGCATCGCCCTGGGAAAACCGTGACCGAATATGAAAATCACATGTTTACCTTGATGACGATGAATACTCACCCCATGCATTTTGATATTGAATATGCTAAGGCCTCTGAGTTTAAGCAATGTCTTGTGGTTAGCCCTTACACGCTGGCGCTTCTCATCGGTATGTCAGTCTCTGATTGTTCGCAAAAAGCCATTGCCAATCTCGGCATGGATAAAGTGAAATTCACCGCGCCTGTTTTTGTCGGTGATACGATTTATGGCGAGAGTGAAGTGCTGGGAAAACGCGAGAGCAAATCTCGTCCCGGTCAAGGTATCGTCACAATTGTAACGCGCGGTTACAAACAGGACGGCACAATGATCTGCACATTTGAGCGTAATATGCTTATTCCGTCTGAAGGCAACGCCGTCGAAGATAAAGTTGAAAATTACTAGGTTAAGATCATGAACGCGATACCTGATGAAAATGCTTGGACCGTAGAAGACGAGAACATGATGCTCGATACGATTGACCGGTGGTGCCGCGAAAAAGTGCGTCCAAAGGTTATGGAGATGGAGCATGCTGATGAATATCCGCATGAATTTGTAGAGGACATGAAAGAGTTTGGTTTGTTCGGCGCGACAATTTCCCAGGAATATGGCGGGCTAGGCCTTTCTGCGACAACTTATGCTAAAATCGTAACCCGGATTTCCGAAGAATGGATGAGCCTGACAGGGATATTTAACTCCCACCTTATGATGGCAATTGTCGTCGAGAAATTTGGCACAGATTTCCAAAAAAAATATTGGCTGCCGAAGTTTTGTTCAGGCGAAATCCGAGGCGCATTGGGCCTGACCGAACCCAATGCTGGGACTGATCTACAAGCTATCAAGACGGTCGCTAAAAAGGATGGCGATGACTATGTCGTTAACGGGGCGAAAACGTGGATTTCAAATAGTATCGAAGGCGGGGCCGTCGCCCTTATGGTCAAGACGAACCCTGATAGCGACCCGCGCTACAAAGGGATGTCCATGTTTATTACGCCGAAAGTTGATCCGGACACAGGTGAAAAATACAAAGGCTACACGGTTGGCTCTAAAATGCATAAGCTTGGCTATAAGGGCATTGATAGCGCTGAAATCTTCTTTGATGATTACCGGCTTGATGCCAAGCGGCACCTGATTGGCGGTGAAGAAGGCAAAGGTTTCTTTATGGCTGTGGGCGGGCTGGAGCTGGGCCGGATTAATATTGCGGCGCGCTCAGTAGGCATCGCTCGGCGCGCGCTCCAAGAAGCGACCCGTTATTCACAAGAGCGCCAGACATTCGGCAAACCGATTTGTGAACACCAAGCCATTCAGCTTAAGCTTGGCGAAATGGCGACGCGAGCCAAAGCTGCAGAACTTATGACTCTAGATGCCGCACGCGCTTATGATTCAGGTGAACGCTGTGATATGGAGGCAGGTATGGCCAAATATTTTGCCTCTGAATGTGCTTTGAAAAATTCTGAGGAGGCTGTCCGCATTCATGGCGGCTACGGTTATTCAAAGGAATATCCGGTCGAGCGACTTTACCGTGAAGCCCCCCTGATGTGTATCGGCGAAGGCACAAATGAAATGCAGCGTATCATCATTGCCAAACAGCAAATCGCCAGAAATAAGATCTAAGTAAATGACCCAAAACCTCCCTCTAAAAGGCATACGCATTATCGCGGTCGAGCAATATGGGGCGGGGCCATATGGCACGCAGTTGCTCGCAGATCTGGGCGCGGAAGTCATTAAGATTGAAAACCCGCTTACGAGCGGGGATGTCTCGCGTTTTGTCAGCCCGCATCTGATTGGCGATAAAGACAGCCAGTTCTTTCAAACCTTTAATCGCAATAAAAAATCTCTGTCATTAAATTTGAAATCCGAAGCGGGACGTACCGCTTTTGAAGCATTGGTGGAGACGGCTGATGCTGTCTCCAACAATCTTCGCGGTGACTTGCCAACGAAACTCAAGATTGATTACCCATCTTTGAAAGCCATCAATCCGAAAATCGTTTGCGCGCATCTTTCGGCTTATGGGCGTGGGAATAGCCGGGAAGCCTGGCCGGGCTATGATTATCTGATGCAAGCCGAAGCAGGTTTTTGTTCTCTGACGGGTGAGCCGGACGGACCGCCAGTACGTTTTGGACTCTCCATGGTTGATTTCATGACGGGGTCTATGTTTGCAACGGGATTAGTTGCGGCGGTCTTTGGCGCGCACCGCACAGGCCAAGGAAGTGACATTGATGTCTCGCTTTTTGATACGGCTCTGCATCAGCTCTCTTATCCTGCCACATGGTATCTCAATGCAGGTGATGTTGTCACGCGGCAACCACGCGGAGCGCACCCAGCTATGGTGCCGAGTCAACTCATGGAAGCGGGCGATGGTTGGATTATGTTTTGCTGTCAAATTCAAAAATTTTGGGAGCGGGTCGCAGAACGCTTAGGTCATCCTGAATGGGTAGAAGACCCGCGCTTTATATCCATGGAAAAAAGACGGGCTAATCGTGCGCTCGTTCAAGAGGTGATGGAAGGCGTCATGAAAACAAATACGGTTAACCATTGGATGGAAAAATTTGGCGGCTATGTCCCTGCCGCACCCGTTTACGATATCGCCCAAGCTATGGATAATCCTTACGTGGCTGAAGTTGAAATGGTCTATGAAGAGACACATGCGGGATTTGAGAATGGTAAAATTCGCCTGATGTCCTCGCCGTATAAATATAATGGTCAGCGCCTGAAGGGCGGTATTTCGCCGGAGCTAGGTGCTGACACGCAAGACCTTCTCGGATAGCATCGCTTTATGAAATTAGATGGCGTCAAAGTATTAGATCTTTCGACCTTTTTGCCGGGGCCACATATGACGATGATGATGGCCGATCACGGCGCAGATGTTGTGATGGTTGAAGCAGATAATGGGATCGGGGAGCCGACCCGGGCTATGGGCGAAAAATATGCTGACGGAAATTCAGTTTGGTTCACTAATATTGCTCGGGGTAAAAGGAGCTATAAAGTCAATCTCAAAGATGCTGACCAACATGCCCAGTTTCTAAAATTAGCCGCAGAGACTGATATCCTTGTCGAAGCTTTTCGCCCTGGTGTTGCACGCCGTCTGGGCGTGGATTATGACGCCATAAAAGCCATTAATCCCGCAATTATTTACTGTTCCATTTCAGCTTTTGGTCAGGACGGAACGTATAAAACAAAACCTGCGCATGATTTGATTGTACAGGCTATGGCGGGGACGGCTGATCTCACGCGATCTATGGAGGGTGCACCATCGTTAACACCAATGCCCAGCGCTGACATGACAGCTTCACTTCATGCGCTTTCAGGCATTCTCATGGCACTTTATCGCCGTGAAAAGACAGGGCAGGGCGATTATCTGGATATATCCATGTATGACAGTCTTCTTTCTTGGGTGCCCAATGTAACAGGCGCTGTCTTTGCCCAAGGCCGTCAGGCTAGTCGTGCTGAGATGCGAAGCTTTGGCGGAAATGCTTTTGTCAACATTTATGAGACGCAGGATGGCGGCCATATAGTTTTGGGCGGAAGTGAACCGAAATTTGTCGCTAATGTTTTGAACTATTTCGAACGTCTCGACTTAGTTGAAGAAATGAAAAATCCTGTGGGCCAACAAGAGGTGGTAAAAGCCTTCTTCATACAAATATTTAAAACCAAGACACAAGCTGACTGGGAAATGATTTTCCAAGATATTGATTGCTGTTGGTCAACGATTCGAACTTTGCACGAAGCTCTTACAGAAGAAGCCGCGCCCCTCATTAAGTCAGGCGATAAGTGTCATATTAAAAACCCCATTCGCTTTACAGAAGAGCCTGCACAGCTCTCATTTCAATTGCCCGAATTTGGGGAACATACAGATCAATTAAAAGGTGGTTTTTAATGTCACGTCTTCCAAAACTTATGGATGCAGATATTCCTGCCGAGGCTAAACCTCTATTTGATTTTGCTGAAAACATGATGGGGTTCACGCCCAATGATGCATATGACATGGCCCGAAATCCGGCTATCTTAAAAGGTGTCGCGGCGATGTGCGGTGCGGTCTATGCGCCCGGTGAAGTGTCTCAAGGCCTGAAGCGTCTCATCGGTTATATTGCCTCCACAGCGGCGGGCTGTAAATATTGCCAAGTCCACACGGCGCATGGCGCGCATACAGAAGGTGAGGAAGATGCGCGTATCTTGGCGGCCTGGGACTATGAAACGTCTGACTTGTTTAATGAAGCCGAACGCGCAGCCTTGCGCGTCGCGCAAGCGGGTGCGATGACGCCGAGCCTAGTTACGGACGCCCAATTTGTGGATATGCGCGCGCATTATTCAGATGCGCAAATCGTTGAAATCGTAGCTGTGATTTCTATGTTCGGATTTCTCAACCGATGGAATGCAATTATGGACACAGAGTTGGAAACAACGCCTTTATCTTATACGGATAATGTTGGTATCACTTCGTGACACTTACCGAAAAACTCTCCAAAATTTTAGCACGTCCTATTTCGGACCAAGACCGTAAACGTGCGGCTTTACTTTTGCTGGATTGGACAGGGTGTGCTGTTGCCGGGCAGGCGGAACCTGCAGGGCAAAAATTTACCGCGGCGTTTCCTGATGAAAGTGGCAATTGCACACGTATAGGTGCGAGCAAAGCGTCACCATTAATGGCAGCGCTGCATAATGGATGCCTGGGTAATGTTCTCGAAATGGATGATGTTGATAAACGGGCTGTGCTCCATGCTGCGCCGACGATTATGCCTGCGGCATTGGCAATGGCTGAATATATTGGCGCAAGTGCGAAGGATTTCCTTGACGCGATTGTCATTGGATATGAGGCCACTATTCGTATCGGCCGCGCGGTGGGGTCGGGCCATTATGCTTTTTGGCATAATACGGCGACCTGCGGCCCATTTGGCGCAGCGGCGGCGGTTTGTCATCTACTTGAGGGGAGTGACTTGGTATCTGCTTTAGGCCTTGCCGGTACACAAGCGGCAGGTTTGTGGCAGACACGTCATGAGTCTGATTCAATGGCAAAGCAACTTCATGCGGGACATGCCGCACATGCCGGTGTTCTTGCCGCGATGTTATCTAAGCAAGGCTTCCAAGGTCCGCGCTCTATTCTTGAAGGGGAACAAGGGTTCTTTGCCGCGATGTGTAAAGGCGCTGACCCTACAGATGTTTTAATTAATCCTAAGGCTGGATGGTGCCTTCATGAAACGAGTCTGAAACCTTATCCGGCTTGCCGTCATGCGCATCCTGCGATTGATGCGGCTTTGATAGCATATGAAGATTCAATACCTCTTGGTTTTGACGTGTTGGTGGAAACCTATTCCGACGCCCTCAAATTCTGTGATCGTAAAAATCCGCAAACATCGATTGAGATGAAGTTTTCGCTTCAACACAGCGTGGCCGTTTCTCTTGTCACGGGAGATCCCAGTTTGGCTGATTTTGTCGCTGAAAATACCTCTGATGAAGTATTGGCTTTGCGCAAGCGCATTACGGTCAAAGAAGCGGATGAATTTACGAAAGCTTATCCGGCGCATTATGGAGCAGCCGTCACGATTGGGGGCAATCGATATGTCGCTAAAGACGCTTATGGTGATCCTGAATATCCAATGGATAATGAAGCGGTCATTCGAAAAGCCGTGACTCTTATGACCTATACGGGGGCGAGTGAAGAAAAATCAAAACTACTCGCCAAGGCGGCTATAGGGGCTGACTTAAGTCATTATATAGACCTGCTCCCATGAGTGAAATTTCCCGCCGCTTCGCGAATTACACTCTGACGCAATCTATTTTTCCCGATAGCGCCTATGAAGCAGTCAAGACCTTTATTCTCGATAGCTTTGGTGTTGGGATCGCGGGGTCAAACGCGCCGTTTAATGAAGCCGTCTTTAAAGCGGCGATGTTATGCGGGTCAGGCGATGATGCTCATCTCTGGGGACGAGGAATTAAAGCGCCTACCGCGACAGCCGCTTATGTCAACGGTTTTCAAATCCATTCTATGGAATATGACTGCGTTCATGAGCCGGCGGTGGTTCACCCTATGGCGACAATTTTTGCCGCGATTTCAGCTGAAGCCGAACGTCAAAATGGCGTGAGCGGGTTGCAGCTTATGGAGGCTGTTATTGTAGGCGTTGATGTCGCCGTGGAATTAGGTGTTAGCGTAACCTCACCTTTAAAATTTTTTCGCCCGGCCACAGCAGGCCTTTTTGGCGCGACACTCGGTATTGCGCGCTTGCGTGGGTTTGATGAAGCCAGCGCTATGTCGGCTATGGGGTGTGCACTGGCACAATGTGCAGGCGTGATGCAAGCCCATATTGAAGGGAAACCAACGCTGCCTGTGCAAATAGCCGGCGCGGCGAGGGCCGCCGTCGTGGCCTGTGATTTAGCCGAAGCTGGACTCTACGGGCCTGAGAGCTCTCTTGAAGGGCCGTTTGGCTATTTCAAAATGTTTGAGGACATGGCTCACCCTAAAGCCGCAGCTGCCTGCCTTGGCAAAGTTCACCGCATAACCGAAGTGAGCTGGAAACCGTTCCCAACGGGCCGCGCGGCCCAAGGGGCTATCGTCTTGCTGCAAGACTTAATGAGGCAAGGCGTTACGCTTGATAATCTTGAAGAGCTGACATTATCCGCCCCGCCTATTATCCCTCGCCTTGTAGAGCGGCCTATTCCAGAAAATATGACAGCCAATTATGCGCGTCTTTGTTTTCCTTATCTGGCAGCTATCGTGTTGCTGCGAGGAACAGTTACACTTAACGACTTTGCAGATGCCGATTTGCGCAGTCTTGAAATTTTAGCGGCGTCTAAGAAAATTAAAATTGAAACTAATCACATCTCCGACCCTGCGAAATTTGTTCCTCAATCTATGACAGCAAGACTGAAAAACGGGGAGGAGAAGCGCGCGAAAATTGACAAATTATTTGGCTCACCCGCTGACCCACTCTCGCAAGAACAGCATCTTACAAAGTTTAGAAACTGCGTCGATTTTGGTTTTAAAAACGGAACTTTGAGCGACGTCAATGCAAAGCAGAGCGCAGACAGGCTCATAGAGCTAGTTGATAATTTGGAGCGGTCCGAGGATTGCAGCGAACTGTTTTCGTTGGCCTCAGGCCTTTAAATATATGCACGCTACATATTTTGATTTTGTAAAGCCTGAAGAGCTACGCGCAGATCATCCTATTGGGGATGAGTTTTTGGCTTTTGCTAAAAATACCTCGCGGGATGCTCTTTTCGCACATCAAGACAGACTCTTTCGTAAAATGCTTTTGAGAGCTTGGAAAATACCTTTTTATCAAAAACTTTGGGCCGCGGAGGGTATTCAGGCTGGTGATATTGATGGCTTGAAAGATATTCAGAAACTCCCAACATTTGATAAGTCTGACATCATGGCAAGCCTTGAGCGCAAACCACCTTTTGGGGACTTCGCAGGTCTTGAGACTTATACGCCTAAAAGGCGGCCGCCTGTAAAATTCCACACAACATCTGGCACAACAGGGAAACCGCAAGTGCTTATCTTCGGGCCTAAGTCGCGCGAAGTGCAAAACCTTCTCCTCGCGCGTCTTTACACTTTACAGGGTATTGGCTGCGGTGATGTCGTGCATTCCGTTTATGGCCATGGCCCTATAAATGGCGGGCATTATGTCCGCGAAGCGGTCACACATTGGACACAGGCGACGTTTGTTTCAGCCGGCACAGGCGTGGAAACGCGCTCCGTCAAGCAAGTGCAGATGATGGCTGATTTTGGTGCGACGGCGATTGTTGGTTTTGCAGATTATATCAAGAAACTTGCCAAGGTTGCAAAAGAAGCCGGACTCGAGCCCGGTGTTGATATTCCAGTGCGTACTATTTCTGGCCATATGGGCCGTGAAGATAAAGCCAGCGTTTCCGAGATGTGGGGCGGTGCGAAATGTTATGACTGGTACGGTGTTGGCGATACAGGCGCGATAGCGGGTGAGGGCCCCGACCAAGACGGCCTATATGTTATGGAAGATGCGCAATATTTGGAAATTTGTGATATAGAGACAGGCCAGCCTGTGGCTGAGGGCCAGAGCGGTGATATGGTCTGCACCTGCCTGTTTAAGGATGATGTGTATCCAATTATCCGCTTCAATACTCATGATGTGTCTGCTGTACGGGCCGGTAAATCCTCATTAGGATTAAACTTGCAACGGATTGAGGGCTTTCTTGGGCGTTCGGATAATATGGTGAAGCTGCGCGGTATCAATATCTTCCCGCAAGCCATTGGCCCGCTTATGGAAAAGATTGAGAGTTTTGGCGGTGAATTTTATTGCCAAGTTGATCGTGATGATTCCGGCCGTGATGAAATGACCGTGGTGGCTGAATGTAAATCTGTTGAAGCCGCCGAGCTTACATCAAAATTTGAAACCCTTTTGAAAGAAAAACTTGGTCTTGAAATGTCTGTAAAACTTGTGCCTTTGGGAACGACGGGTGATATTACTCAAGTGGATGTGCGCCAAAAACCTATTCGCCTTGTTGATACCCGTTTTAGATGACGCTTAATATCAATGCGATATTAGAAAATATTCGTCCACAGACGGAGGGTATTCGTGTCGGTGTAAAGGCAAATATCGCTGTCAAAGGTTATGCGTGTCATGGCGGTATCAAAGCCTATGAAAATGATGTTCCTACTGAGGATGCTCTCGTTATTTCGCGTTTAAGACACGCAGGCTATAATATAGCTGCTATCGTCAATATGGAAGAGGGCGCATTGGGCGCGCAGACGGATAATCCTTGGTTTGGCAAAACACATAATCCCTTAAAACATGGCTACACGCCCGGAGGCTCTAGTGGTGGATCTGCAGCTGCAGTGGTCGCGAACCAAGTAGATATCGCTTTGGGAACTGATACGATGGGCTCTGTGCGAATTCCATCCGCCTATTGTGGTCTTTGGGGGTTTAAGCCGTCTCATGATTCAGCCATGCTTAAAGGTGTCATGCCACTTGCGCCGACTTTGGACACAGTCGGTGTTCACGCAAAGAGTTTGGACGATGTTATTCGGGGCACAGAGATTATCACAGGGCGAGATTTTAGCGGTGGAAAAGCCGGCGAAATTACGCTGCTAGATTGGGTGGGGCGGGTCACATGCGAGGCTGATGTTCAACTTGTTTTCGAAACATTTATCGCCAATTTTAGTACCCTCCGAACAACAAATCTCACGCCCTATGAGTTTGGGAAATCTCGCCGTGCGGGGCTTATTCTCTCCGAAGTAGAGGGTTATGCTGTTCATAACGAAAAGATTGCAGAAACGCCTGATGGCTTTTCAGAGGTTTTTCGGGGCATGCTCGAATATGGCCGTGATTTGCCGTTAGAGAAAATTGAGGCAGCTTATGAGCATATCAAAACCTTACGTGGGGTGGAATTTCCCGATTTCATCTTGATGCCGACGACCCCGCAAACAGCCTTTAAATTTGGTGATACGGTTCCGGTTAATCAGGCAGATTTTACGGCTTTTGCTAATCTGGCTGACAGGCCCGCGATACAATTTCAAATTGGCAAAGGTAGTAATGGTTTGCCAATAGGGGCGCAACTTGTGGGGCCACGCGGTCGTGAAGCTGATCTTGTAGCCACTATTAAAACTTTATTTAATTAACTAAAATTCGGCTTTCGTTTTCCCAAAAATGCTTTGTAACCTTCTTTGAAATCTGCGCTGGAAAACCCGTCGAGAAACCAATTTAAGGATTGCTCTGTCTCGCCTGTTTGCCCGGCTTGGTAGGCGGCGAACATGTTTTTGGTCACACGAAGAGACTGTGGCGAAAGGGCCGCGAGGCTTTGCGCATATTCTAGTGTCTTTTCTTCGAGGTTGTCGATTGTGAAAAGGTGATTGACTAATCCCATTTGCCGAGCTGGTTCTGCCTGAATGAGACGCGCAGATAAGAGTATGTCTTTAGCGTTGGGAATACCGACAGTCTCAATCAGGCGCTGAACATCATTAAAGGGATAGACGAGACCGAGTCTGGCTGGGGTGATGGCATATTTGGACGTGTTATCGGCAAAGCGAATATCGCAGCAAAGCGCCAGGCCACAACCACCGCCGACACAAGCGCCGCGTATCATCGCGATAGATGGCATTGGGAATTCGGCCAAAGCTTTGAAACCCGCAGCGATGTCATTACTGATTTTCTTAGCGCTAGCCGCCGTAGCGTAAAGCGTTTCAAATTCTGAAATATCTGCGCCGCTGGAGAAATTATGGCCATTGCCACGAACGATAAGGGCGCGCAGACCTTTTGTCTTTGCGGCCTTGTCTAAAATAACAGGTAGGTGCGCCCACATGGCTGCGTTCAGGGCGTTGCGCCGTGCAGGTTGGGATAAAATCAATTCCCCTATGCCAGGGTTGAGTATTTTGAATTTCAACTTGTCTGTCATTCGGCTTAACTACTCCGCAAAGTCGTCTATCACCAATGGCGTGATCGTATTTGCGATGTAAGCTTTTTGGCGGAAGAAACGCAAGAAGCCAGATGCTCCCATGCGCGATGCCCCAAGGCCTGAGTTTTTGACGCTTTGTTTTCCGGCTTCAAAATATTGTCCTGTGAGGGCCGCATCCATGAGGCTAATCGCGCCTGCCTGAATATGCCGCCCTATAGCGTGGGCGTCTTCAATAGAGGCGGCATAGACCCCGCCGGACAAGCCGAATTTTGTGTCATTGGCGAGGCGAATGGCGTCTTCAATCGTGTCATAAGCCATAATGGGCATGACAGGACCGAAGGTCTCCTCGCGCATGATGTCCATACTGTGGGTGACGTCGGCAATGACAGTTGGCTCGAGCCAGCGGCCTCCGCCATGGGTCAAAATCTCACCTCCGGATAAAATTTTTGCCCCCTTGGACTTGGCGTCTGCAATCTGCTGGGCAACTATCTCAGCTTGATAGCCAAAGATGAAAGGGCCGATATGGCCTTGTGTTATATCAGGATAGGTCAGCTCTACAGCTTTAGCTTTTTCCGTGAGCATGGCTGTGAAATCAGTATAGAGAATTTGAGGAACATAAATGCGTTCAATGGATTGGCAGGCTTGGCCTGTTGCCAGGACCGAAGATCTAAGGGCTAAGCTCGTGGCTTTATCAATATCCGCGCCTTCAGTGATAATGAGGGGGTCTTTACCTCCGAGTTCTAAATTGGCGGGAATTAGATTTTCAGCCGCTCTTATTGCGACCTTGCGGCCTGTCGGCACAGAGCCTGTAAAGCAAACACAATCGACATGGTCGATGAGAGCCGCCCCCGTTGCGCCGCCCCCTTGGACGAAGGTTAAAATGTCGATGAAGCCAGCTTCTGCAATGACGGGCTCAAGAGCATCAGCAAAACGCGGCGTAACCTCACTGGGCTTGACGATGACGCACGCACCCGCAAGCATTGCCGGTATGGCGTCAATGAATGACAGCGTAATGGGGAAGTTCCAAGGACTGATGGCGCCGACTAAGGCATAAGGCACATAACTATTTGTGTGCTTGAAATTAGGTTTTACTTTGCCCTGCGTCCAGTCTGCTTGAGGCATAAGTTGCGGGGCGCGTTCGGCCCACGCGCGTAGGTTTGCAATGACTCCGAAGACTTCACCTTGGGACATTTTACGGCGGCCTGTATCAATTTCGAGAGCTTGCGCAACAGCCGCAGAATGGTTTTCGAGTGTGTCGGAAAATTTAAAGATAGCTTCACAACGTGCTTTTAATCCGCGGTCGAGCCAATCAATCTGAGCGGCGCGCGCATTAGTAGCGAGTATAGAAATTTCTTTGGCACTCACGGCTGTGATGCGATAATCGACCTCACCTGTGCGAGGGTTTTTGATGTGCATTACATCACTCATAATAAACTCTTATCCTATTTGCCTTGCTCTTAAGTCAAAGCTAAGATTAGCACCTGACTTAGGTCAAACTAGGGTGCCTCGTAAAGGCTAGTGACATCATATGAACGATACACCACAAATTTATAAAGCCCTTGCCCTCCAGACAGAATGTAAGGGCGTGAACCGTTGCGCATCTCGCGAGGAGAGTCGCTTGATTATGCACGGGACAATTAAGCGCATTCGAGGTCAAATTTTTGCGGCCAAAGCCTTTAACGGACCTGACCTTAAAATGGTGTGTTTACCGGAATATTTTCTGACGGCTTTTCCTGCAGGAGAGAGCGCAAAGGATTGGCAGGCAAAGGCTGCCATCGACATAGGCGGGCCTGAATATGAAGCTTTGGGTAAGCTCGCCTACGATGCAGAAATCTACATAGCCGGTAATGCTTATGAGAACGACCCTCATTTTCCAAAATTATATTTTCAAACGTCATTCATCATTGCGCCTAACGGAAATGTTGTTCTGCGCTACCGTCGATTGGTATCAATGTATGCCCCATCGCCTTACGATGTGTGGGATAAATATATGGAATATTATTCTGAGGATGACCTATTTCCTGTTATCAATACGCCCTTGGGCCGCTTAGCTGCCTTAGCTTCAGAGGAAATTCGTTATCCTGAAATTAGCCGTATCCTAGCAGCTAAAGGCGCGGAAGTCATAATGCATCCGACCTCCGAAGCGGCGAGTACGCTCATGACTTATAAAAACGTCGCGAAGATTGCGCGTGCACAAGAAAATCAATGCTATATTATTTCGGCCAATTCAGCGGGCATTACAGGAACAACCCTTGCGCCTTATAGTACGGATGGTCGCAGTCAAATCGTCGATGATCGTGGTATCATTCTGGCGGATACACCGGGCGGTGAGTCTAGTACGGCCGTTGCTGATATTGATATTCATGCCCTTCGTTACCGTCGGTCTCGCACTGGTATGGATAATATGCTCGCGCGGCAACCTATGGAGCTTTATGCTAGTCAATATGCAAAACTTCATATGCATCTCAAAGGAAGCCTCGGTGATGGGAGTAATCCACCCGCTAAAGATTTTTATATAAAACGACAGGCGGATGTGATTACGAAACTTAAAAAGAATGGGGTTATTTAATCTAAATATTCCCGCGCAATATCGGCCATTTTAGGATAAGCTACATCGAATAAGCCTGTCGTGATATTCTCTAGATAAATGAGTTCAGAACCGGGCGTTTCTTTCTGTGCGTCTATGGTTTCTTGTTTCAAGCTGCCGTTTATTGAGACAAAAAGGGCAGGCCGCGTGATTAGAGGTAGGCGCTCATAGCCCGGATAGGAAAAGACGCTGTAATAGGCTTGCGTACTTTCTGGCATGGTTTGCATGTAGTCGGAATAATGGGATTGCGCAGCTTTTAGGCTCGTTCGGGCATCCAGAGTCTGAGTCGCAAAACTCCATTTTGACGTGAGGTGCGAGCCATCTTGTTTAAGTTCATCAGGCTATAGTTCGGGGAGGCGCTCGGATGGGTAAACAGGGATGCCCGCTAGTATCATTTTATTGATACGGTCGGGCTGCTTTATAGACATCTCTACGGCGATCAATGTTCCTGTATGATAACCAATGATGTCAACAGATTTTGTTATACCAAGGACATCTAAAGCTTTGATAGCGTTATTGGCATAGTCTTCCATGTTTGGCGGGGTTTTCGGGCGGTCAGATTCGCCATATCCTGGTGTGTCCATAGCGATGACAATGCGATCTTTGCCAATATCCTCTATAAAAGGTAGATAGAATTGTGAAGAGTAAGGAGTAGGGTGAAACAGCAATAAAGGCGTTTTGGTTGAGGTGCTGGAAGGCGTCAAAACCCTGACATGAACTTGCCCATAAAGACCTTCCACAAAACTCTGTTTGATTGTGCCAGGGTCTTGTTGTGACAGGCTATAAGATGAAGGCCGTGTGCAAGCTGTTAACTATTAGGCTAGTGCACAAAAATGCGGTTTTAAGAGAGGCTTTCCGGCTCATGCATATTTTTTCATATTCGCGCGAATTTCGTCTTGGTCCCATGTCACACCGCCAAGTAATTTTCCGCAGGCCGGTATGAAAGGGTTGACCGTAACGCTCTTATACATGTCTGAGCTTATGTAAGGATCGCCGCGCATAATTTCCCAAGCTTCTTCTTCCGTATCGGCTTCGACAAGGAAGAAACTGCCGACAAATTCATTGTCAGACTTTATCGGCCCTGCCAGACGGTATTTGTTATTATTAGCTTCGATGTAATCCAAATGCCCAAATAAGTGTTCGGTACGCAGAGGAGGCGTTTTCTCGCCATCTATACAGGTGAACATAAATGTTCCCTTTTCAAACTTTGTAACTTGTTTAGCTTTAGACATAGTTTTCTCCTTAGCTTTTTATAAAACACACTTCACAAATCGAGGCTGATGTATATCAATTTTAGAAAAAATCTTACAGCGATCAAATATAAAAGAGAATGAGATTTTATGTCGTCAACTACCGTCGTTCTCATCACGCTAATTGTTTATAAAGCAATACTCTTGGGGGTCGGTTTTTGGGCCTCAAAACGTGTGAAAAACGAAAGTGATTTCTTTTTAGCAGGGCAGGGGCTAGGCGCATGGACGGCTGGATTGTCCTATGCAGCTTCCACCTCTAGTGCTTGGGTACTTTTGGGTTTTACGGGCATGGTTTATTCCCAAGGCATTGTCGGTCTTTGGCTCGTACCAGGAATTTTTAGTGGCTACCTTTTAACTTGGATCGTTATGGGTCCGCGCTTAAATGCAGAGACAGCGGAGCGCGGCTATCTAACCGTTGTTGATTTCATTACAGGCGATGTCGACGAGAAATGGACCCGCATTATTAGCATTGTCTGCGCGTTGATGATTTTATTTTGTTTCGTTTTCTATATCAGCTCTCAATTCCAAGCCGCGGGTAATGCCCTGACTGAAGTCTTCGGGATTGATGCGACAGAAGCCATATTATTGGGGGCTGCGGTTATCGTTGTTTACTGCCTGCTGGGCGGATTTTGGGCAGCCTCTATTACGGATGCTCTGCAAGCATTGGTTATGATGCTGGCCTGTATAATTGTGCCTATTGCTGCTGTGAATGCGGCAGGCGGTTTAGGTGAAATCGCTAGTGCTCTTCATGCCAGTGAACCCAAATCTTATTTCAGTTTTACCGGGGGCGTTGGCGGTATGATTGGAATTGGCTTCGCGATGGGGTTGCTTGGGACAGGGTTAGGTGCGTTAGGACAACCGCAACTCCTCAACCGCATTATGGCTGTGAAATCTTCGAGCGAACGCCGTAAGGGTGCAATCATAACAATTGGATGGGGCGTGGTTATTTATTCAGGGCTTATTTGCCTCGCATTTGCAGGCCGTGCAACGGGGATTGAGACGGGTCAGGAGGGGTTATTCTTTGCGGCAGCTAAAGCTTATCTTCCGGCTATTTTGGCGGGGGTTGTCACGGCAGCTGTCCTGTCTGCCGTTATGTCTACAGTTGATAGCCTATTGCTAGCGGCTGCTTCGGCTGTGTCGCATGATATGGGGTTAACGTACCGTAATCCGAAACGAGCTTTGTTTTATGGCCGCATCGCTATGGTTGCTGTGGCCATATTTGCGGTATTGATGACGCTGTATATGCCCAAAGACATTTTCAGCCGTGTTCTCTTTAGTTGGGTCGCACTTGGGGCCGCTTTTGGGCCGATTATCTTGACGAAATGCCTCGGCTGGCGCGTGAAAGGGGGATTTGTATTGACCTCTATCATACTTGGCTTCGCTATCGCCGTTATATTTGCCAATAGCGACGTGGTGTATGCTGACGTCATAGAAAAATGGGGCTCTTGGATTGCCGGTCTAATCGCCCTTGCAATCGGTAAAGAGACACGCCGAGAGGATTGATATGGGAAATCAAATTAAGCGTACAACCTTGATGGTTCGCGATATGGACCGTTCGCTAGAGTTTTTCAGAGATGTGCTAGGCGCAAAGGTTTGGTTTGACCGACCTTATACGCTTAGTGGCAAGGGCATACCTGTTGGCAAAAAAGGCGATCTTATCCGCCTGTGCATTGTTCAGTTTGAACATGATACTATTGGCATGATTGGCATGATGGAATTTAAAGATCCTGTTATGCCAGCGCCCGAAATCGATTATGCATTAGGTTATGGGAAGCCTGTATTTGTTGTTGTTGCAGATGATACTCAGGGGATTTATGACCGGGCAACCGAAAAAGGGTTCAAAACTCGCGGCGAACCCAATACATGGTTTACAACGGGCGCGAAGGGCGAAACCAAGCATTTCATTTCAGTCAATCTCTGGGATGGGGATGGACATTTTTTTGAATGTAATCAAGTGACGCATATTGATTGGCCGGAGGGCACACAGCCCGCATGAGCGAAATAAACCGACAATGGCGGATTGCAGCGCGCCCTTACGGCATGCCAAAGCCGAGTGATTTTGAGTATAGAGAAGACCCCATTCCGACATGCGGCGAGGGCGAAGTTTTACTCAAAACGCTTTTTCTAGGTCTTGCGCCGTTAATGCGTATGTATATGCAAGGCGAGAGCGTGGCCGGAGAACGACCTCTCGATATTGGGGATATTATTCACGGACGTGGCGTTGCACGCGTTATTGAAAGTCGTCATCCTAACTATGCTGTGGGCGATATTGTTCAAGGACAAATGGGGTGGCAGACCTATAAGGCAACCACAGTTACACCGCAGGAAAAATTCTATAAAATTTATGAGCATGATTTGACCTATGCGCTGGGCGTATCGATTTTTTCTATGACTGGATTGTCGGCCTATGGAGGTTTCTTTGAAGCGGGAAAACCAAGAGCCGGAGACTTAGTTGTTGTGTCGGGCGCGGCTGGCGGGGTTGGATCTATTGTGGTGCAACTAGCAAAGATAGCGGGGTGCCGCGTTATTGGAATCGCAGGCGGCTCTGAAAAATGTGATTTTATTCAAACAATCGGATGTGAAGCGGCTATAGATTATAAAAATGAAGATGTTGCCGCGCGTATAGCTGAGCTTTGTCCCCAAGGTTTAGACATTTATTTTGATAATGTTGGCGGATCTATTTTAGAGGCAGCCTTGGATAATTTGGCTTTTGAAGCCCGTATTGTTGTTTGCGGACGTATATCAGGCTATGCGGCTGAAGAACGTGTCGGGCCGTCAAATTATACAAATTTACAACGGGCTAATGGCTCTATGAACGGGTTTTTTGTATATAATTATTTACCGATATTTGAGCGCTCGAATAAAGATCTCGCCACGTGGATCAAATCTGGTGAGTTCAAGCCCGTTTTAGATATTGTGGATGGTTTCGAAAATATGCCTGCCGCTCTAGCCCGGCTTTATGATGGTAAAAATGTCGGCGTGCAGTGCTGCCGCGTGGATTTGGGGAGTTCGATATGAGTGATAAACCCAAAATTAGATTTCAGCGCGCTAATTTCGTGGTTGCGGATATCGATAAGTCCCTGACATTTTACCGAGATGTTTTGGGGTTTGAGATTGCCTTTTCCAAAGACAGCGAACCCGATAGCTATTCCTATGATGTGTTTGAGTTGCAAAACGGCAATAAGATGCGCTTTGCTGTGCTCAGCACAGCTGACCAACCGCGCGTTATGGCTCTGACAGAAATTGCGGGCGGCCTTGGCTATCAGGGTAAAAACCGCCGGAGCGCTATCATTCTGGAAATTCCTGAAATTGACCGCGTCGTTAAGCAGTCTAAAGCGTTAGGTCTGAAAGTTTATCACGAAGATCCTCTTATAACCAATGATGGCCGTGAAGGGCGTGAGGTTGGCATTGCGGATTTTGACGGAAACCTGGTCGTGATTTATTTCATAACAAATGCGGCTCTATAATGAGTGAAATGAAAAACTCAGAGAAACCTGATTGGCCTAAGCCAGCCTATTCTTGGACGATCATTTTATTTTTAACTTTAGCTTATATCAGTTCTTTTATTGATCGTTATATCCTCGGTTTACTGATTGACCCGATAAAAGAATCAACCGGTGCCTCTGATACGATGATGGGCTTTCTGGCTGCAGCTTTCAATCTGACCTATGCCCTCATTGCTCTACCGATTGGCTTACTCATTGATCGCCGTTCCCGCACAAAAATTGTCGCCTTAGGTATCTTTGTATGGTCGTTAGCCACATTATGGACAGGAATGGCTAAAAGTATGGTACAATTATTTGCTGCCCGTATGACTGTTGGAGTTGGGGAGGCTGTTTTAAGTCCGGCGGCTTTCTCTATGATTGGAGACAGTTTTCCAAAAGAAAAACGCGGTCTTCCTATTGCGGTATATTCCATGGCTTTAATTGGAGGGTCAGCTTTGGCTAATCTTCTAGCTTCAGTTATTCTGCCGTGGGCAGAAAATATTGGACAAATCACACTGCCAGTACTCGGCGATTTGGAGACTTGGCAATTTATCTTTATTATTGTTGGATTGCCCGGGTTTTTTCTATCCTTGGTATTTTTGATTCTTAGAGACCCTCCGCGTATTGAAAGCTCACCTCGCGAAGGGGCTAAATTAAGTGATGCTTTTGTCTATATCTGGAAGAAAGCCCCGACATTTCTCACATTTGTAAGTGTATTCATGTGTATGGTGGCTATCGCCTATGGGGGTTTCTTTAATGCGCCGTTATTTGATCGAACTTGGGGGTGGGATCCTGCGACTTATGCGCGTTGGAATGGTTTATCGCTTTTACTGGTATCGCCTGTCGTTTATCTATTCTTTGGATGGTTGTCCGATAAAGGGATGGCAAAGGGCATTATTGATAGGCCTCTAAAAATCGCCATTGCCGGCCTGTTTGTGATGGTGCCTGCTGCTGTTATCTATCCTTTAATGTCTAATGTCTGGGTGGCATTTGGAATAAATATTATATGCAATATCGGTATTGGGATGGTGTCTGTAACCGGGGTTAATGCCCTCCTTAATATCGTACCTGGCGATATTCGCGGTGTTGTTGTTGCCGCATATTATTTTATGATCAGTTTTATTGGGGGGCAATTATCCACACCTCTAATTGGCTGGATTAATGATGCGTATTTTGCAGGCGAAGAGTTACAATATGCTATGGCAATTTATCCTTTGGTATTTGGCGTGCCGGTTATTTTACTCGCGCCTTGGACACTAAAATTTTATCGGCGAGAGCTTGCCAATATGGAAGTAATAGCAAATGCAGGGACTGACAGTGCGTAGAGCTTATTTTGGAGAAGCAGGGGCGCAACTTCATTATATAGAGGCAGGTAATGCTTCAAATGAAACCTTAATTCTGCTCCCACCATCACCCAATACAAGCGTCTATTACGAGAAAATCATTCCACTATTAGCGGCTGAACATCATGTTATAGCCGTAGATTATCCGGGCTTTGGCGGCTCTGATCGTATCAGCGATGTTTCGATTTCAGGATATGCCAATGCTGTCATGCCTCTGGCTAAGACATACGGCCCTATTTGCGCATCGGGTTTCCACACTGGGGCCTTGGTCGCAAATGAGCTGGCTCTGCAAAATCGTGACGCTGTTCGAAAACTTGTACTAATTGATGTGCCTTATTTTGATGCGCCTATGCGTAAAAAATACATGGCAAAATTTCCAAGTGGAAAACTACCTACGCGCGTCGACGATAGTTTTAAAAAGGGCGTAATGGATCGTCACGAAAGTCTCTCAGAGGACAGAGCCTTTAAAATCTGGGTGGAAAGTCTTCGGAGCGGACGGTATCAGAATGATGCATTCCGCGCGGCTTTTTCTTATGATTGCGATAGTCAATTCGGAAAATTGAAGCATCCATTGACTGTTATTGCAACGAGATCGGGCTTGCTGGAGCCTTCTCGCAAAACAGCCAAAAATGTTCCCCAGGCTGAGCTTGTTGAAATTCTAGAAATCAGGTCACCGGTCTTTGAGGCGCATAGTGAATTACTGGCGCCTGCTATTCTTACGGCTTTATCAAAATGATAAATGTCAATAACTTTTTGCTGTCTTAAAAATAGAGTAAATTATGGCTACCTATATGATCGTTACTGCAAAAATAAAAGACCGCGAGGCCTTTATCCAAGGCTATGGTGCCGCCACAGCCCCGCTTGTTGAAAAATTCGGCGGACGCTATGTTTTAAGAGGGCCGGGGGCTACTTTACTTGAGGGCGAAAAATGGGACGGCGCCTCTATGGTCATTTCAGAATGGCCAGACCGCGCGGCCGTTAATGCCTTTTGGAACTCACCTGAATATCAACTCGCCAAAAAGCTCCGTGAAGACATCGCCGATTGCCAAGTCCTTGTTATCGATGCGCCGAAATTTACGATGGATTAAGTGATGAAAAAAATAGTCCTAACATCTGCGATTCTTTTAGGAGCTTGTACTGCGTCCACCGATCTTTCCACGCCTGAGGTTGTTACAGACCCCGTTAAGGCTAGCGCTGTGGGAACGGATAAAAAAGCTGAGCAGACTGTAAATCCAGTCGCCTCAGAGCAAGTTATGTCAGAAGATGATAAAAGCCGCGCTAAGGCTTACGCGCAAATTTTAGACCGTGATTTCCGGCGGATGATGGAGTGGTTTCCCGGAGAGTATGACAATATGGAGCAGGTCTATTTTAATGAGAACTTAAAGATACCTGAGGATGAGCGGCATGAACGGATTCATCATGTCTTTACGCACGTAGATTTGCCAAACTTTCCCGGAGAGACATTTTACATAGAGCAATATCGCGGAACGGACCCGGAGGACGTTTATCGCCAGCGCATTTATAGTTTTGAACCGGATAATGAAGAGAATGCTATCCGCCTTACAATCTATATTCCCAAAGATGCTGCGCCTCTTAAAGGAGCTTATAAAGATCTGTCAAAACTGGACGGCTTAACACCAGCAGGGTTTACGACCTATGATGGCTGCGAAGTCTATTGGCGTTATGGCAATGGCAATTATCATGGTACAATGAAAGAGGGCGCTTGCCGCGTTGAGAGCAAACGGTCGGGCAAAACGCTTTTGATTACGGATGATTTACAACTGTCACCGGATTCGATTTGGATACGAGATGAAGCCGTCGATACAGACGGTAATTATATTTACGGGAATAAAGCCCGTATCCACCACAAGAATAATCGCGCCACGGGGTTTAACTGTTGGGTATCTCCGCGCAAGAAGGACGGCGAATATTCCTTCATAAATAATTTGCGCATTCATGATGGAGGGGGGTGGATTAGGCTGGAATCTGAAGATTATGAATATGAAAAAATTGGCCTGCGCATGCGTAATGTCGTTTGGCCTATGGGGAATAACCGTCCGTCACGCGTGTTATATGCTTATCGGGATGGCGATGAAGAAAATGCCGTGTCTTATGCGTGGACCTCTCCCGATGAGCCGCGCATCGGGATTAACTTTCGCTGGGTGCAAGCGAGCTGCACGGAAGGCGCGGCGACAGTTAAACCAGGTATAAATTTAAAAACAGGAAGTGGAAATTAACATGAAAAAACTCCTAACCTTTATTGCTGGTAGCGCGATCACTATGGCGAGCTGTTCCGCTGCGAACAGTCAGACAAACTTTGATTTAGACACCGCCGAAGGCGCACATAAAGCTATGCGTAAAGTTCAGTGCTCACTCAAAGATAATGAGCCGGTGACTTATTACTGGTTGGGTACGGCCTTTTCTCGACGTATGGGTGAGCGCGATAAGGTCCTTTTCGATGTCGAAGGGATGAATGTTCGTGCCTGTTCAACCATTTCTGACCCCAAGCGCGGAACAGGCTATCATCTCGTAACCCGTGAAATCTTATTATATAAAGATGCTAAAACAGGTGACGTATTAAAAACATGGGAAAACCCTTGGACAGGTGAGGAAGTCGACGTTCTTCATGTGGCAAATGATCCGGTTAATTCCAAAGGCTATGTTAATGGCCGTGATGGCAAGCCCGGTAAATTTGCCGGCGATATTATCGGAGATAAATGGCAAATGAATTTCACTATTCCGCTATTCTATCCCAATCCGCTCGCAAGTGAATATCAAAAAGAAATTGGCGGAACCTATCACGCGACCGAAATGTTTAATTTTCTCGGAGATGTCGGAGATCTAACGGATATGTCCAAAAATACAGCGGATGTTCAAATTGGCTGGGCCCGTATGTCAGACTGGCTGCCTTGGATGAATATGCAGGGTCGAGACGGAATTATTTATATGCATACAGCCGGCCGAAAGATGGACAGTTGGGACGCTATGCCAAAAGCGTTTAAGGATGATATTAAGAAATATTATCCAGATTATGTTGCGCCGCCGCCAGCAGGTGATCCGCGTAAAAATATGACCAGCTGGAAGTATTATAAAGAAGTCAAAGAAGGTAAAATTGAAGTGCCGAAACGATAGGTATAATAAAAGCCTTTATATGCGGGGCTTTTATTTGGATCATTATTCGTAACTTTTCCAGTCATCACTGATTTTACGCTCATTCACTAATGTGCGTGAAAACAATTCGTCATTTTTGAACCAATGCCATGTCCGGGCGCGTTTCGTTCCGCAATCTGAAATTTGGATCATTTCATAGAGATAAAGATCCGGGTCACCTGTGCGTGTCCAATTTAGAACTGTTGTGCGATTATGGGTATCGAGCGTCATATCTGCAGCCCAACCTTGAATATGTTCATTGTCCCAATAGAGGCGTCCATCTTTTACATCTGCAGGGAAATCTCGAATTTCTGAACGGCCATCGTCCCATGTATAGAAATTTGTTTGGTGATAAAGATAATCGCCGCTGTCTGGAAAACGGCAAAGAAGGCGAGATTTATGCTCATCAGTTTTATTACCTTCTGCATCGTAATGACGATACATACCGTCCCATACGCCTTCATGTCTCGCGAGTACTGGGTGTAAGGTTTTTAATTCATTGACTGTTTTGGGGTTATTCATTTCATTCTCCAATGTCTAAGAGATACATAGGGAACAAGTCAGCAAAGTGCTTGCGAATTCTCAAGCTTACGACAATTAGGCAGAGCCACGATGACGCGTGAAATCTTCACGGCCGCCCAGATTGCGAATTTTCTCGATATTTAAAATCTCACAGGAATGAGAATCTGTAAAGCTGATAATTTCAGACTTTTTTAAAGCGGAAAATGCTCGACTCACGGTCTCAATGGTCAAACCCAGAAAATCTGCAATATCCAGACGCGTCATAGGCAGGTCTATATGTTCACTTTTCTCACGTGGTCCGCTTGGTGAGAAACGCGCTTGGTTGGCCCGTAGGTAAAGCAGGAATGAAGCGACACGTTCAACAGCTGAGCGTTGTCCAATTGTATAAACATGATCATGTGCGCTTTCCAAAATGCGGGTTAAAATTTTATGGAATTGCGCAGCGAAGGCTGAGGAGGAAATCAAGGCTTTATCCAGCGCCGCTCGCGGGTAAGAAATCGCAATCACAGGCGTAAGAGCCGTTGCGAGGTTAGGATAGCTGGGCGTTGAAGCCGCCCCTAAAAATTGCCGCGCGCTTAGGAAAGATAGTATTTGCCGCCGTCCGTCGCGGCCATTTCGGGACAGCACCACCGTACCATCCAATAAATCATAAACGAAGTCTGAAGATTCGCCTTCTGTTATGAGGTTTTCCCCCGCCGAGAAATGGCGTTCTCGCCCTTCGGCAAAAAGATAGTCTAATTCAGAAGTAAATAATCCATCGGCCATCTCGGCCATGTGTCCACGTCGTCCAGTCATAGAGAGTATCTATAATGCTTTCAAACATCCAGCAAGTGAAAGGCGGCATTTTCGCCGGATTCCATTGCGCCTTCCATTCCCGTATGTAGCCGGCTTAAATGCTCTCCCGCAAAGACTAATCTCGAATGCGGCGCACCCATAATTTCCGCCCATTGCTTAATTTGACCTGGCGCCCAGTGCATATAGGCACCGCCAGCTAAAGGGTTGGATGTCGTCCAGTCCTGAACAGCAAGAATATCGAATTTCCCTTCACTTGCGGGACGTATAGTGTTCATATAGGCGCTGACGCGCTTCGCAATTTTGGAGCGATCTTCCCAGACAGCGTGCCCTGCGCCGTGTCCGTTAATCCAAACGCGAAATAATCCATTGGGTTCAGCGTTGCTGTTTCTGTTGGCAAAAATGCGTTCAACGGGTAAATCTGTCCACATATCAAGCGCCAGACCATCTTCTTCCCAAAACGGTTTTTGAGCGTTCAAATGGATTTGCAAAATTTGCGTATAGGGCAGGTTTTTAATGGCGGTGCTTTGCTCTGCCGGCATAAAGGCCTTGATGGCAATATGCCTCAAAGCACCAAAGGGCAGGGCGCAGATGCAATGCGCGGCGCGATAGGTCTTTCCGCCCGCCGTCTCGACTATGACTCTGCTTTTTTCTGCCGTAATTATCTTAATCATCTGCCCGGTTTTAACTTTACGCGGGAGTGAGAGGGCCATGGCTTCGGGCAGGCGTTGTGCCCCACCTAAGACAGACATAGAACTGCCCATATCTCGCGATTGAGCAAATAATTGCAGTGTTCTGTATAGATTCATCATGGAATAATTTCGCAGACTATTACCATTTAGGGCTTGGTCGACGACTTTCTGTGCGTCGCTGTCAAATCCGGCTTCAAGCAGGAAATCCTGCGCTGATATATCATATTTAGCAAAACTTGGATTATACCAGTCTTCCGCAGACATCAGGGGGTTGTTTTTGCTCGCAAGACTAAAAAGCGGCCCTGACGGGCTGCTACCTTCAAAGGGCGGAGGGAAATGTGGGTTTTCGAGAGTTTTCCACTCAGCGGCTGTATAGGTATGGTCTTTATAATAATAACTTGTGCTACGTCGCGTGGGGCTGTCGGGGATTAAAGTGACATTGAGCTGGCGCGCCGTGTCAATCAACCTGGCGTAACTCGCACCAATTTGTTCACCCCCGCCTTCTGTATAGCCAAGCTCACCATGATCTAAAGTATGAAGGCGCCCTCCGATGCGTGACGAGCCTTCCAATACGAGCACATCTTTGCCTTCAGATACTAAAAGCCGCGCGGCATGAAGGCCCGCCAGTCCAGCCCCTAGTACAATGACATCAGCATCTAACTTGGCTGTTGATGCCCGGCAAGCTGGAAGAGCCACTAACCCGCCCAGAACCAGCCGTCTGTTCACTTTAAGTGTCATTTCTTCGGTCCCCATCATGCCTATTGTCATAGGTCAAATATTTCTCCTCGCCATCGGTCAAGCATAGCCTTATTAAGGATAAAAACACAAAGCGGGAATTAGATGTCTGAGATAACGCAAACAGGTTCCGGTGAATGGGCTAAGGGCTGGCCAATCGTATTAGCGTCTTTGGTCGGCATTATGTTGTGTTTGTCTCCATTACCATATTGGGCCCTTAACGTTATTGGTGAGGAACTCGCTAAAGAGTTTGGCTGGGACAGAAAGACGATTTCAGCAGGTTATTTATATATGACGGCAGGCGTTTTAGTCAGCGCCCCTATTGCGGGCATGTTGGTTGATAGGATTGGCGCTCGAAAAGTGCTTTTACCGTCCATAATAGCGCTTGCATTAGGGACGATGGCTTTTGCATTGATGACACCTGACCCGCGCGTGTTTTATTTTATCTTTTTTGTCACGGCCGTCTTAGGCACGGGAACTTTGCCAATTACTTGGACGAAAGCGATTGTAAATAATTTTGATAAACATCGAGGGTTGGCGCTGGGCATAGCGTTGACAGGGACGGGGTTATTTGGGTTTATTGCTGTGCCATCTATTCAGTTTATGATAGATAATTTCGGCTGGCGAATAGCTTATGTGAGTGTTGGCATGTTGCCTTTGATTCTTTCTTTACCTATCGCATTTCTATTATTTCGAGATGAAAAAGAAGAGAAAGCCTTAGCGTCAGTAGACGGCACAGGTATTGGAAAAACACTTATGATGGGCGGCGCTTTCGCAATCGCGCTTTTCGTCTCTATGCAGATTGTTACCAGTTTGGGCGGGTTTATAGGCGTTATAGCTCTGATGGCGGCTTTCCTTATCGCATATTTGGTTTTGGTGTTCATCCGGTCTGATAATAACACATCTGAGCTCAATGGGTTTGGTGTACAAGACACGTTTAAGGATTACCGGTTTTGGATTATGCTGTTTTCCTTTTTACTTCTTGGCGGCGTGATTTCAGGAATTATTGCCAACTCTAAATTTATTCTGCTGGATAAAGGCTACACGCCTCAAGATTCAACGAATTTGCTTATTGGTGTTGGGGTTATTGGCTTATCTACCTTGGCGGGGCGCCTCTTGGGAGGTTGGCTTGTCGATCATTTTTGGGCCCCGATGATTGCCTTTGTTTTTATGAGCATTCCAGCCGTAGGATGTTTAATCCTAGCAGGTGATATGGGTGTTGGTATGAATGTCTTGGCCCTTGTTTTGCTAGGTTTAGCGGCAGGCGTGGAATTTGACTTGATGGCGTATTTTGTATCCCGCTATTTCGGTATGCGGTCTTATTCTCTCATATATGGCCTTATCTATGCGGCCTTTGGTTTAGGGGCAGGCACATCGCCCATCATTTTCAATATATTACGCGGCGGTGATGCTGATTATGCAAATGTCTTGAAAATCTTCGCGATTGGTTTTGTTATAGGCGCAGTTTTACTACTGTCTTTGGGGAAATATCGCGATTTTAATGAGACTACTCTTTAGAGTTTTACAATTTAAGGCACTCAAGAAGATCATCTAAAGCGTCACGATCAAACACCATGTCAATTTTAATAACGCATTTCCGCCGTAATCCCAAGCGTCTGAGGGCAACGCGGGCAAGGCCGACTTGTTTGATAGATATTTTGACTCCGTGAATTGCCGCTGCGTGGGTTACGACTATATGGATATAAGAATTATCTGCGGATAGCGTGGCGGGGCTTGCACCTTCATTCGTCCTCATTTTTCCATACTCTAGTATTTTTATTCTTGTGATATTCGGGATTTTGAGATCACCAAGATGTTTCCGTAGTGTTCTCAGAGCGAAATCCTTTGAACGGCCAAGTGGTTTTCAGACCTAAATCATATCACCATTATGTTGATCGATGAGCTGGCCAAATGTGTTGAAATTGGTGACTTTGGGAGCATTGATCGTATGACCTTGATCAGTACGACGGTCTGCTTCAAAAGACCAAGACATAGCATCGCCTTACGTCGAAAGGTTTTCGACGCATATTGACCCTTACGCCGAACTTGCGCGGTAGTTCCCAGATTTAAATTTTGTTATAGTTGCCATAATGTGTGCGTTTTATGTGCAGTGCCAAAGAGTAGGGGTGGTAAATGGCGATATTTTGCGGTAATTTGCGGTAATTCCCTTCCGTTGTAAGTGACTGATACATAGCAAAAAATGCATAAAAAACAAGATCTTAAGATTAGTGTTGCGCCTATGATGGATTGGACGGACCGGCATTGCCGTTGGTTCCATCGGCAGCTTTCTGCACATGTGCATCTTTATACGGAAATGGTGGTTGCCGACGCTGTTATTCATGGACCACGGGATCGTCTACTTGGCTTTGACGATATTGAGCATCCAGTGGCTCTGCAAATTGGCGGAAGCGACCCAGAGAAACTCGCGCAAGCGACAGAGATCGGTGCGGATTATGGCTATGACGAAATCAATCTCAATGTCGGCTGTCCCTCAGATCGCGTTCAAGCTGGGCGATTTGGGGCTTGCCTCATGGCAGAGCCCGAACTAGTGGCAGAATGTTTTAAGGCCATGGAAAATGCATCGGACGCAAAGGTGACAGTGAAATGTCGTCTTGGGATTGATGATCAAAACCTCGATGAGACCTTACCAAATTTCATCGAGACTGTTGCGGAAGCGGGCTGCCCAATTTTTATTATTCACGCGCGCAAGGCTTGGCTGAAAGGCTTGTCGCCCAAGGACAACCGGACAATCCCGCCAGTTGATTATAATCTCGTGCATGGGATGAAACAGCGCTATCCGGAGCTCGAGATTATCGTAAACGGGCAGGTTAGGGACGCGGCTCATGCGGATATGATTATGGACGGCAAATTAGACGGGGTGATGTTCGGCCGCGCGGCATATAATACCCCGTGGATTTTGACCGAAGTTGATCGGGCTTGGTTCGGCGAGGCGGCCTTTGCACCCTCGCGGCTAGAGATAGCAGAGCGATTGATTGGTTACGCAGAAAATATTGAGGAAATAGATCGTTCAACCAAGGCGCTCATTCGTCATGTCATGGGACTATTCGCGGGTCAGGCGGGCGCACGTCTCTGGCGGAGGACGTTGTCTGAAGGATTAGGGCAGAAACTAACCCCGTCGAAAATATTGCGCAGCGGCATTGCTGAAATGCAGCAATTCAGAAATGCCGCATAGATGGAATTAGTGGCTCAAAATTGGCCGCTTATTCTCGCTCTTCTGGCGGTAGGCGGCGTTGCGGGATTGACGGCGGGATTATTCGGAATTGGCGGTGGCGCCGTCATGGTTCCTGCGCTTTTATTTGCGTTTACCAAATTGGGTGTCTCACCGGATGTTGTGATGCACTGTGCAGTGGCGACCAGTGCGGCGGTTATCATTCTGAATGCCGCTCGTTCGACCCATTCACATCATGCGAAAGGCGCGGTGGATATGTCGCTGGTCTGGCCGCGTCCAAATTGGTGGCAAAGTATTGGGTTATGGATTGGGGTTGGCGCTTTTATCGCCGCGCTCTGGATAGCGCCAAAGCTATCGAGCGACGTTTTAACTCTGCTTTTTGCCATTATTACACTTTTAGTGTCGCTACAATTTATCCTGGGGAAGCCGAGCTTTATTTTGCGCAAATCCGTCCCCGGCGGACCTGGACCGGCGCTGATAGGGGGAAGTATTGGCGGGTTGTCATCTTTGATGGGCATCGGCGGTGGATCGCTGTCTGTGCCTTTGCTGACCCTTTGCGGCGTTCCTATTCATCGCGCCATAGGCACAGCCGCAGCCTTTGGCCTATTCATTGCGGTGCCCGCCACCGTCGGGTTTATCATAAGTGGATTAGGCGTTGCGGGACGCCCCTTTGGATCGCTTGGTTATGTAAACGGATTAGGTTTTGCTCTTATTACCATTGCAGCTTGGCCCATGGTGCCAATCGGTGCAAAGCTCGCGCATAAAATGGACGCCGTAATGTTGCGGCGCGTATTTGGGATTTGCCTTGCTCTCGTAGCGCTTAACATGGCCCGAAAAGTTGGCCTGTTTTAGCGGCGCAGCAGCTTAGTAGCGAAGAAGGAGGGCGTTTGGCGTTGCTTTGACTTCTTGGAGCTGCCCGAGCCATGTCATGCCGAGGAGCGACGTTTCTAGACCTTCTTTCACCACGAGGGCTTCGACATTGCGGATAATAATTCCGCCTAATGCAAGTTGATCTAACTTTACGCGCGCGGCGTAATTTCGTCCGCCAGCGGTACTGATTGGGACATCATAGCGGAGTTGCGACACCTTGACGCCGGCTTTCCGAGCGTCAGCTTCCGTTAGGGCAACAGCTCCGGCGCCTGTATCGACAAGGAAGTCGACATAACCGGAATTGACGCGGCCTTTATAATGATACTGTCCGCTGCGAGGGTCTTTTGGAATAGAGACAACAGAAGCGGATCTAGCTGCGGTAGGCTTAGGGCGTTGTTTTTGCGAAACAGCCTGTGCGGTTTCCGCTTGCGATTGCGCGAGGGTCGCAGATTCTGCGCTTTTTTTGTTTTTATAATCTAAGTAAGCCACACCTCCGAGCGCGATACCCGCGATAAGAACAGCATTTGTAAGAAGTTTCGCCAACATAATTGCCTCATACAGGGCAGAAATTGAAAAGAATTTAAGTTCGTTACGTTTTAAGCAAAGAGTTGAAAGTAGGGTTAACGAATTGATTCGTCCCTTATGAGGCTTTGGCATGACAGACACGGATTTAGTGGGAAAGCCATTTGACGATATTCGGGCGCTGATTGACTCCATGCCGCGATTGGAGCCCGTCGGCGAAACCGATGTGTTGCAAGACGCTGTGTCTCTGGGCAGGGGCTTGCGTCCGATTGGTCGTTTGGAAGGGCCTTTGTCGCAAATTTCTGCATGGCAAGCCGCGTCGCCGCCGCGATTAGCACGGCCCTTGATTGCAGTCTTTGCGGGAACACATGGGGTCGCGGCCCATCTTGGATATGACGATATTATTGAATCGTCGAAAGTACGGGTTGAAAGTTTAACGAAAGGGCAGGCTGCCGTTCGTGGGATTGCAGGGGAACTCGGCTCCGCTTTCAAAGTTTACGAATTTGGTCTGGAGCATCCAAGTGCAGATTTTACGGTTGAGGCCAGCCTAAATGAACGCGATTGCGCCGCGGCGATTGCTTTTGGAATGGAGGTCGTTGCGGAAGGCGCGGATATTATTGTGCTTGGCGCAGCAGGATTAGGAGCCGCGACGGCTGCGGCGGCGATGAATATCGCGCTTTATGGCGGCGCGGCGAATTACTGGGCGGGCGGAGACGGCGCGGAGGCGCGTATCAAGGCTGTTGAGACGGGGGTGTCTAGTCATAGCGGGAAAACTTCAGATCCATTAGACATATTAAGAATTTTTGGCGGCCGCGAGATTGCAGGATTAATCGGTGCGATTTTGGCGGCGCGCCATCAACGCATTCCGATACTTTTAGATGGATATGTCAGCTGTTCTGCTGCGGCGATTTTACATGCTATTGACCCGTCAGCGACCGATCATTGCATTGCCTCCCATTTATCCGCGGAACCCGCGCATGATGCGTTACTATCGCGATTGGGATTGAACCCTGTTCTCGATCTTCACGTGAATATCGGAGATGGAACAGGGGGCGCCTTAGCGCTTTCAATTCTCAAAGCTGCGAGTGCGGGTCTGAATAGTTTGAGAGGGTGAGATGTTTGAACATCCCGATTTCGACGAACATGAAGGTGTTCATTATTTTAGTGACCACAAAAGCGGCTTGCAGGCCATAATCGCCGTCCACAATACAAACAGGGGACCAGGAGCGGGCGGTACACGTCTTTGGTCTTATGCGGATCCGCAAGACGCTGTGACCGATGCGTTGCGGCTTTCCAAGGCTATGAGCTATAAAAATGCGATGGCAGGATTAGCCTTGGGCGGCGGAAAAGGCGTTATAATTCGGCCAGAAACACAGTTTGACAGAACAGGGTTATTCGAAGCTTATGGCCGCGCTGTTCAGACTATTGGCGGGACCTATATCACGGCAGAAGACGTTGGTGTGTCGCCCAGCGATATGCGCATTATAAAAACGCAAACCGATTTTGTTGCGGGGTTAGATGAGGGCCCGGCCGCCTCGGGTGACCCGTCTCCGGTTACAGCGGAAGGCGTGTTTCGGAGTATTAAGGTGGCCGTACACCACGCGATGGGATTAGATTCTCTGACTGGATTGCGGGTTGCCGTGCAGGGTTTGGGCCATGTTGGATATGGATTATGTGAGCATTTACACGGTGCGGGAGTGACATTGATCGTCGCTGATATTAATGTGGCCGTCTTGGAGCGTGCGAAAAATGAGCTCGGCGCCCTTATTGTTGAACCAGACGCCATCCATGCGGTGGCGGCAGACGTGTTTGCGCCTTGCGCATTGGGCGGCGCTATCTCTGAAACCAGCTTACCTGATATTCGTGCATCAATCATTGTGGGGGCGGCAAATAATCAACTTGCGACGCCGGACATGGGTGAGGCATGCCGACAACGCGGAATTTTATACGCCCCCGATTACGTTGTGAATGCGGGCGGAATTATTAATGTCGCGGCGGAAGTGAGCGGGCATTATGACCCCGAATGGGTCAAGTCTAAACTCGTCGACCTCGAGGAGACGTTAAGATCGGTTTTTAAGCGCTCGGCGGAACAAGGGTTATCAACACATCTGGTTGCCGATGAGATGGCACGTGCCCGATTGAAAGATTAGCCAAAATCAATCCTTTTGACTGTTTTCAACCTTTGCATGTAAAGCTGGTTTTTGGAGCGTTATGCCAGGCTTTACTGACTGTGTTAAAATTACAACATAACTGTCACATTCCGTAACAGCCCGTGAAACGCCTTGCTGATTCAATGTGTTAAGGGGTCTAAGGGAAATTGCGTAGCGTTAGGACCGTCTTTACATATAGGCTTAATAGCGTATTTACCCCTAGTTCTGAGAAAGCCGTGAAATCGGTCGAGTATAAGAGTAAGCTAAATGCCCCACGCCCACATCGATAATGATGCACTCCCTTTACCTACGCAGCGAGGAATTCCCTTGCGCCATGGCGATTTCGATACCCTATGCGACGCATTAGACTATGCCGCGACGGGTGAGACGGGATTAAATTATTTTGATGGCCGCGCCCGGCTAAAAACAACGCTGTCTTATATGGACTTACAGGCGAAAGCCGTCGAGTTAGCCAAGCGTTTGGTGCCATTTGCAGAAAAGAACGCTCGCATTGGGATAGCGGCTGTGTCGACGCCCGAATTTGCTGTAATGTTTTTTGCTTGCCAATATGCAGGCTTGGTGGCCGCGCCAGTTCCATTGCCTGTGACATTGGGCGGCCGATCATCCTATGAACGTCAGCTCCAACGGATGGCTGATACTGGCGATTTCCACGCTTTATTCTGTCCAGAGTCTATGGAACCTATCATGCGCTCGGCGTTAAACGACCAAGCCATTCCTGTGATGACGTTCGAAAGCGCAGAGGAGCTTCCGAAAGGAGATGCTCTACGTCCATTTGGAAAAGATGATTTTTGTTATATTCAATATTCATCAGGTTCGTCGTCTTCGCCTAAGGGCATTATCGGCACACAGGCTTCTGTTTCCGCAAATTGTCACGGGATCACAAAACATGGCCTAAGGGTCAGTGAAACCGACCGCGCTACTAGCTGGCTACCTTTGTATCACGATATGGGACTTATTGGTTTTATGTTGGCGCCGATGTTTTCTCAATTGACCGTTGATTACATTGATCCGCAAGATTTCACACGTCGTCCGATATCATGGTTGCAGCTGATTTCCGACCACAAGGGTACACTTTCGTATTCTCCGACCTTTGGCTATGAACTCTGTGTCAGGCGTTGGCGCAAAGATCGGGAGCTGGATTTGTCGAGCTGGCGCGCTGCTGGAATTGGCGGCGATATGGTCCGTCCGGAACCCTTGACCGACTTTGAAAATGTTTTTGCGGAGATGGGATTCTCAAGGGGCGCTTTCACGCCGTCTTATGGTTTGGCCGAAACGACACTCGCGGCGACATTTGCCCCGCTAGGCCAAGGTCTTTTGAAACATACAATCGATATGGCCCGATATACGCGGACCTCTGAAGCCATTGAAGCGTCAGACGTAACCCGCGAGGAAGATCGCCGAACTTTCGTGGCTTGCGGAAAAGTTTTGCCAGGTCATGAAATAGAAATTCGGGATTTTGACGATAATATCTTGCAGGAAAAAATGGTCGGACGGGTGTGTTTGCGTGGGCCGTCTGTTTCGCCGGGTTATTTTCGGAATTCCCAAGCGACAGAAGCCTCCTTCTCGAAAGATGGCTGGCTGGATACAGGAGATGCTGGTTATTGGCTTGAAGATCAGCTCGTTGTGACGGGGCGGTATAAAGACCTCATCCTTTGGCATGGCCGCAATATTTGGCCGCAAGATATTGAATGGGCGGCCCAAGCCGCCGCGCCGCATCGTTGTGGCCGCGCCTGTGCTTTCGCAATTGGCGGGGCAGGCGATGAAAAAACTATCATGCTCTTGCTCGAATGTCGGACAAGAGACGAAAAGCTCCTCGAGGAAATTTTCACGGCTGTAACAGCTGCCATTCGCCTCGAAGTCGGCGTGCCCGTCCATTTGGTGCTCGTTCCAAAATCAACGATGATAATCACGAGCTCAGGTAAGCTTTCGCGAGCACGGGTGAAAGCTAAGTATCTTGAGGGCGGCGTCATTGACCTTCAAGCCGAAGAGAAACTGACAGTTGTAAGTGAGTCTGGCGAAGCTGGCTGAGCCGGATAGCTGGACGCGCGGGTGTCTGTTTGGTATCGGCTGCCAAACCAAACAGAGACTTGTCAATGACTGCACCAACTGATTCAGAAATTTACGATAAAATATGCGAGCTTCTGAAGCCATATAACCCCAAAAACCATCCGATTGAGCGCTCTTCGGGAATTATGTCAGATTTGGAAGTTGATTCCGTTGCTGTCTTTGATTTTATTATGGAACTTGAGGATCATTACGACATTTCTATTCCTATGGAGATGGTCTCGGATATAAAAACAGTCGGAGAGCTGGTTTTGGCCGTAAAAGGCCTCACAACTTAATCCGCGAAAAAAGGACTGCCATGACAGGATTGTTCGATAAATACGCCCCGATTCAAGCGCGTGTGGATATGATGATGAAAATCGGCGCGGATGCGCTCGGCGTTGAATTCGATGATATCATATCTTCCACGCGCGGTCGGATTGGCAATCGCGAAATTCTCCTCGCTGGAACCAATAATTATCTTGGCCTGACATTCGACGAAGAGTGCCGCGCGGCCGGAAAAAAAGCGATTGATGACCACGGGACGGGGACAACGGGTTCTCGGATCGCGAATGGAACTTATTCCGAACATGTCGACCTTGAAAAAGCCCTCGCCGAACATTTTGGGATGCCGTCCTGCATTGTCTTTACCACTGGGTATCAGACAAATTTATCAGCGATTTCAGGATTGGCCGGCGATAAAGACGTTATCTTTATGGATGCAGATGCCCATGCTTGTATCATTGACGGGTCGCGCCTGACCAATGCGTCTACAATCCGTTTCCGTCATAATAATCCAGAAGATTTGGATAAGCGCTTGCGCCGGCAAGGCCAGATTGAGGGCGGAAATGCGCTTGTTGTCATTGAGGGGCTTTATTCAATGTTCGGCGATGTTGCGCCCGTTGATGAATTTATTGATGTAACCCATCGCCACGGCGGCTATCTCTTTATTGATGAGGCTCATAGTTACGGCGTATTCGGCCCAACGGGCTGCGGCATTGCGGAAGAACAGGGCGTACTCGACAAAGTTGATTTTATCTCCGGTACTTTCTCAAAGTCCTTGGCCTCAGTGGGCGGATTCTGCGCGTCGAAACATCCAGAATTTGAAATCACGCGCAAAGTTATGCGTCCCTATATGTTTACAGCCTCGGCAACGCCCGCCAATATTTGCGCAGCGCGTGTTGCGGTCGAAAAAATCAAATCTGGCGGGTATTTACGCGATAACCTTAAGGCCCGTGCAGAGCAGTTACATGCGGGACTAAAGGCGCTTGATTTTGAACTTTGTGCAGAGCCAAGCCCGATTATTGCCGTGCGCCGCGCCAATGAAGGCATTGCCGCAATGGAATGGAATTGGTTGATGCAAAATGGCGTTTACGTAAATCTCGCTGTTCCGCCTGGAACGCCCCAAAGCTCAAGCCTGCTCCGTATCTCGCTTTCCGCAGCCCATACCGAAGAAGACGTAAAAACCATCATCGAAACCTTTGCGAAAATGAAAGCCAGCCAAGCCGAAATCATGGCGGGCATGATGGGGAAACTGCAAGCGGCTGAGTAGGATTATTCGTCTAGGTGGTTCCATTTTAGTTCCCAGCGAGTCCTGAGATTGTCGTAAAAGGTTCCAAATTCCTTCCCTTCTTAAATGCGTTCGTTATATTTTACCCTGCATTGGGGAATGACGTGAACAAAATTATCAACATTCAAGATCAGCTAAGCTTAGATTTCAAAAATCTTTGGGAACTGAAAAACCCGAAATTTCATCAAGCCCCAGACGGCACAAATGAAGCTTTGCCCCAATATAAGCTTCGCCGTAGCGGCTCTGTGATTAGCTTTATAACAAACTATCTGACGCCTTCGCGGCTCTTCGGGGTTCGCAAGTTCTTCGCCTGGCTGCTTTGGTTGTTTATTGTGATTTTGATCTTTGCCACTGTATATGCCTATCAGACGGGTTCCGGGGAAATGGGACAACTCTATTTCACCCTGTTTTTCATAGGCCTGTATTTTCTCTTTTTTATTAAAGCGGGGAAATCGCGCCTTGGCCGCTGGAGCAAAATTTATACAAAAGCCGTCAAAACTGATCTGGGCACACATACTAATCCAGCAATCATTTTTGATGGCACGGATGTGCTTCTAGCCAATGAACGCATCTTCGATCTGTTGGGAGACCGTCCCATCGCTGCTTTTGTTGATGATTATCAGGGTCAGCTTAAGTATAAAGAAAAACTACAAGCCGACTCCAAAAAGGCGACGGACAAAGAAAAGACCCGTTTTAAAAAGGAAAAAGAAGATAAAGAGTTCAAAGAGGCTCTTGCGGTCGTCGGGCCTTTGGTCGGCAGCGGTTTAAAAAATCTAGTTCGCGAGGGCGGAGCCTCTACCCGCGCGGCCAGAGCAGCCAGAGGCTTGCCGCCACGCCCATCCAATGAAACTGCCCCGTCCACACCAAATTATGTAAAAATCGAAGGCTATACTGGGAGCTATTGGGAGACTTGCGCCTCAGGACTGGATAATAATGCGAATTATATCGCGACGCGATTGCAGCAAATCCGAAAATCAAATCCCCGATATACCAAATTGCGCGCTGTAGATGGTAAGGGCCGTATCGTTGATGTGGCTTAGACTGCGACGTTGCAGTCATTCGGAATAGCTTTAGCCTATTATCATTCGAGATCTTCGTAATTTTGCTTTTGAAGAAAAATTTACCTTAGAGTCATCTTACCGAAACGCGCCCTGACGCCAAATTTTCCAAAACAAAACCGGGGAGTGCAGGACTGGATGTTTACGCTGAGCGGCGGTTGGATTGAGTTTTACGCCTGAGTGATTTTCGACCTTTCGCGCAATATAATCTATTCCGCCGTCAAATGTTGCTGCGCCAAGTAGGACCCGAATGGCCGCGGCGGGTTTGCCCAGTAAGCGGCGAAAGAACCAGCGGCGTTTCGTTCCGGACAATCCTTTGGTTGGGAGGCTATAAATTCCGTCCGCGTTCGGCGCTCCGTAAAGACCTGTGGTGATTGCGTCATATCTTTCCGCAAAGCGCGCTACGATCTCTTCGCTTCGCCCCGTTGAGCTTTCGGGCCGCAGTTCCGTTCGGTAGCTTTCAAAAAACCCTCGTCCCCAGAGTTCTGAGGCGGTGGCAGATCCGCCTAAGAGCGAAACAGTCTGCCCAGCCATCGTTTCAACAGCGACAACGCGCGCAGCCCAAACACGGTCGAGAACCGCTTCGTTCTTTGACCACAGCACCACACAAGGTTGAGAGAAACGTCCCCAAACTTGGCTAAGGAAAGTGCTGGAGCCGCAGCGTTTTTCAAATTCTGACAGACTTAGAATGCTATATTTACAGGTCGAAAGGGTTCCGTCTTGTCCTTCATGTTCGACGTAATAAACGGCCGGAGGAATAAAACGGTTCAGGACCGCACGCGGCCCTTTTCCATGTGTCTTGCGATAGCTGTCCACGAGGACATAAAAATCGAGCATTTTTTCGGGATTATCGAGCTCCCGCAAAGAGCTTCCATAATAGACCATGGCTTGTACGCGACCTGAGTGGCGTGCACGTATAATATCCATGACCTCCGTGACCCGTGTCGGCGGATCAAGCGTTTCGCCTTTTATGATGTCGAGCACGGTCTTCATATCAGCTTAAAAATGTCACGGGACGGGTCGGCCGCACAGTAAACTTTCCTGACGGAATTGAAAGAAACTCTCCGTCCAAGACTATGTCGCCGTTATATTCATAGGATAGGCTGTCTACGCGGCGAGAGTGGAGACCATCGGCGCTACGGTCTTTTGTTTTTGATCCAGCCCATACGGCCAAAATATTGCGCCCAAGTGCGCGGTATGTCTCGTCCGCCCAGGTAACGCGCAGCGGCCCGTCGCCCGTTCCCCAAAAGGGATCAAGCCCCATCATAAGGCTGGGAAGAGTGGTGACAATCGTTCCAAGATGCGATCCCGAATATATGCCTTCTATCTCCACATGTGTCGTCTGCATCAGGCTCGCGTCATCGCCGCGTATGCCCTTTAAAATGCCTCCCACGACGGCTGCGGAGCCGCCTATGCCTTTACGGTGGAGCTGGCTTGTCGTGTAACGCGTGATTTGCGGGATTGCGCCTGTTGAAAACAAAAAGCCAGAATATTGCGCGCCCTCAAAATCTAGAATGTTCAAAAGAGGGATTTTGGCCACGCTGAGCTTAGCGCTTAACGCTGATTTTATAGCCGCTGTTGATTTGGCTTTGAGTCCGATGTTTTTAGCAACCTGATTTGTCATGCCGCCCGGCACAATTGAGAACGCCGGGAATGGGTTAAACAGCTCAGCCTGTTTCAGGAAGGCTGATATCACACCCTGAACTGTACCGTCGCCGCCTTCGATAAGGACATGCTCTACTTTATTTTTTGCGGCCTGTGTGATCGCCTCGGGCAGCGCATCAAAGGGGTCCAAAATGAAAGACCCTATACCGAGCTCTTCCGCGAGAGGCAGAAGGCGCGAGCCCCGTTTTGCGACCCGCTCGGAGAGGAGATTGACGATGAAGAGGCGTTTCACGCGCAAGCCCTAAAGGGATTCTGTGCGAAGCAGCATGAAGGACCCGGCTAGGCCAAAGAGAAAAAGTGGGAAGGCAATTGCGGGCAATACCGCGAGCCCGCCCGAAACGGCAAATGTCGCCATCGCTCCATCAAATATAAGAAAAATAAAAGCGATCGTGATGCCGATGATAAGCGCTTTATTTCCTGTGTCTTCGCGTCGTGTTCGCTGCATAAGTGCCGTGCAGAGAAGCAGTAAAATAAAAATAGCGAGAGGCCGGGTAATCCGGTGCGCATGCCAGAATTTATACGCAAAGCTAGGCTTTGAGCCGCTATTTCCTCGTTTGGAGAAGACGCGCATTTCAGAGAGCGAAAGGTCGCGGGGTTCGGCGGCCAAGCGGGCAATGGAATTGGGGGTTTGTCGAGTTTCCCAAATTTCGGTTCCTTGGATTGGATTCAGGTTTCGATCTAAATTCGCTTCCCCTTTTATCTCTAATTCTTCGACCCCAAAGAGCTCCCAATTGGGTCCTTGATAATTTGCGCGTTCTGCGTGCCAGATTTTAATGACGGTTCCGTTTTCATTTCGGAAAAAGAACTTCAAATCGCCGAGAGCGTTGTAACCCAGACGTTCTGTGGCGCGGATGATGTGACCATTGTCTTCAATCCAAAGTGGGTTTTTGGCTGTGATGTTTTTTACCTTATATTCGCCAATGCCCCATGTTTGTAGGGCGCGGACGGCCGGCGGCATGGCAATGTCGATAAATGTAATGGAGGCGATAGCGATTCCTACGACGGCGGGCGTCATAAGTAACACTTGCTTTGCTGCGGAAATACCGAACCCGAGCAAAGCAACGAGTTCGTGTTGACGGATGAATTTCACGAAGGTCATCAAGGTCGCGACGACAATCGTGAAGACAAATATACGATCAAAAATTACGGGTGCGCGGAGGAATATATAGCGGAACGTATCCTTAAATCCGCCGCCGCTTTTTGCGATATCGGCCCCATTTGCAAGACTGTCCAGCAGGCCTATTAATGTCAGAAGGCCAAAGACAAGTGTGAACCAAGTAAAAATATAAGTCTTGGATATATAAAGCGCGATCTTAAACATCGGGTTTTATCCGCCTGTCTCGCGTTAGCTTTTTAAAGGCATCCCAAATTTCGTCTTTGATATGGCCAACCCAATGGGAGAAAGATGTCAGAGGTGGCTGCCCCATTTTATAGGCGCTTTTTCGGAACAAGAAGAATGCGCCGATGGCAACAAGGGCTATAATTCCCCATATCCCACTCCAAGGCGGAATCTTCCCGCTAGCTCCTAAAGATTGCGCAAAGTCCAATGCTTTTTGGAGCGATACAAGGAAAACAACCCCCACAAAAATCCCTGCAGCGGAAGGGTTTCGACCGTAATTCAAGCCAAAGGGGACTGCAATGAAGGGCAGCAAGAGTAAGAGGACGGCTTTCGCTAATCGAAGATGAAGTGCCGCATTATTTGTATTTACATCGATCTTTTGCGTGACGGTTCCGTGGCGATTTTTAAACAATTCGCCAGATGTCATCTCGCGTTCGTCGTCACCTCTTGCGCGGTAAGGGTCATCCACCTCTCGGATCGCAATTGCCGATTCGGCGAATCCAGATTGTCCAGACAGTGTGGTGTCAACGATTTGAAAGCCGTCACCTGTCGCCAAATTCAAGACGGGCGGACCTTCCTCTATGAGGCTTATTTTACCGACTTCTGCGGTGACATTCCGATAACCCTTTGTGTCATCGTCTTTATCAATCATTTCGTAGATAAAGATGGGACCAATGGCGCCGTCTTCACCTTCGGTTCCGGCAAAAAATGTTCGTGATCCGATCTTTGTAAATGTGCCCTCACGAAAAATCGCCGTATAACTTTGCTGTTTCACTAAATATTCTGTCTGGCGATAATTGTAGCGTCCGACAGGCGTCAGGTAGCCTTCAAGTAGGAGCGTAAGTCCCGCCATAAAGGCTGCCAAGAGCATGAACGGTTTTGTCATATGAAACAATGATACGCCTGCCCCTAGGGCGGCAGTGAGCTCTGAGGACTTGGATAATCGATCTACCGTGATAATTGTGCCTAAGAGTAGAGCCATAGGAACCGCGACGCCTCCCAGATAATAGGGAAGGAGGTTCAAAACCATGGTTGTGGCGTCACTCGCAGGGTTCGAGGAGTTGGAAATAAGCTCGAAAATACGCAGCAATCGCTCAAGCAGAAGCACGCAAACGGCGAAAATCACCAAGCCGCTGATACTAATTGCAGCGTTTTTAAGGATATAACGGTTAAGTCGGCCCATATAACAGGTCTGTGATTTCGCCTTTACGGTCAGGGGTGTCATCCCCATATTGTGAGAGACCGCCCTTATTCGGGCATATTTTGGCTTAGGAAAATGATGTCATGAAATCAAACATCTATATAAGAAAATTCACTAAAGCTTTTGTCATGCTAGCAGCATGTTCTGTGCCGGTCTTAGCGAGTGCGGATACGTCGAAGTCAGAAGATACGCCGCCTGAGCCGTTATCTGCGATAGGCCTAGAAACGGGCCTTAAGCTATATGACCGCGATAAAGCTGACACCTGTGTCCCAGGCGCGTTGCAAATCCGCGCCACGGTTCATAATGTTACAAAAGTCGGAATTCTGAAGTTAGAACTCTTTGGGGAACGAAAATTCCTCAAAAAAGAAGGCAAACTACGACGCATTCGAGTTCCGGCTGCGGATGAAAAGCAAACCATTTGTATAAATTTGCCGACCCCCGGCGATTACGCTGTTGTTGGATATCATGATATGGACGGGAACCGTCGGTTGAAAAAAGCGTGGAATTACAAACCGAAAGAGCCATACGGGCTATCGAACAACCCGAAGGTGAAATCTTTGAGGTTACCGAAATTTTCCGAAGCATCATTTGCGGTACCGATGGAAGGTGTAGACATCGACATACATCTGGTTGACCTTTCCAAATAGGACGCGGATAGCCTTCTGCGTGTGAATCACGCGGGAGGATAAGGTGCCGACCACCTTAGCAGAGTTGAAAATTTTGAAGGTGGAAACGCCGTGGGAGATAAAGCGTTTCCTCGACCTGCCTTACAATGTGTACCGCGGGCAAGCGGCATGGGCTCCGCCTCTGCGCATAGAACGCAAAGAACAGCTTGATCCAGAGAAAAACCCAGCCGCGAAAAAATTGGACCGTCAGCTCTTTTTGGCCATAAAAAACGGTGAGGATGTTGGTCGTATCGCAGCTTTTATCAATCCATCCCATGACGCGTGGCATGATAGTGAAACAGCATTTTTTGGTTATTTTGACGCCAAGGACGATTCAGAGATTCTCTCGGCTTTGCTGCTTACAGCGCAAAATTGGGCAATTGATAAAGGCCGAAAACGTATGGTCGGCCCAGCGCAATGGGGTGTGAATGAAGAAGTCGGCCTTTTGGTGTATGGTTTTGAGTATCCAAATGTCCTTCTTATGTCTTATGGGCGGCCCTATTATGCGCCAGCCGTTGAGCAGGCCGGATTTTCAAAAGCCGTCGATATGCTCGCCTTTCAGGCCGATCTGAACGAGGGTTACCCGCGTCCAAAAATGACCCGTATGATGGTGCAATATGCAAAGAAATCGGACTCGGTAAGCTGGCGGCCTCTCGATAAGTCAAATTTTGTCGGAGAGATTGAGCAGGCCATGGGTGTGTTTAATGATGCGTGGTCCAGTAATTGGGGTTTTATTCCGTTTCCAGATGAAGACATTCAGCATCTCGCAAAAGAGATGAAGCCGCTGATTGTACCCGAGCGATTTTTGATGGGCTATATTGATGGGGAATTGGCAGCATTTTTGTGTCTATTGCCAGACCTCAATCAACTTACCGCGGGTTTTGACGGTAAACTCTTACCTTTTAATTGGGCGAAATTGGCCTATCGCCTGAAAGCGCAAAAAGCGCATCAGGCTCGGATTCCTTTGATGGGGTTAAAGCGAAAATTTCATAACACCCGCAAGGGTCTTGGTCTCATCGCAGCGCTTTGCGAAGAATCTTTTGAAGTTGCTCGTCAGGCCGGATTTACGCATTGCGAATTATCTTGGATATTGGAAGATAATGAAGGCATGATCTCCATATGTGAGCAAGCCAGTGCAAAGCCCTATAAAACCTACCGTATGTATGAAAAGCAGATTGGATAGATGACGCAAGCGGTTCTTATTTTAGCCGGACAGAGAGCGGGAGTCGTGGACCCGCTTTGCGAAGCGGCGGGCGTCTCGCATAAGGCCGAAATTCCGATTGCAGGGGTCCCGATGCTGGAACGCGTTGTCGACGCGGTAAGGCGAACCGGTTTCTCCGAAACAACTTATGTGTCTGGTTATTCTGGTAGCGATCTAACGGAAGTACCAAGCGGGCAGGGGCCAGCGGATAGTGTAAAAATGGGACTGGAAAACATAAATCAATATCCCTGCCTTATTACGACCTGTGACCACGCGCTTTTAACAGTGGAGATGATTGAAACTTTCATCGCAGGGGCGACATCCGCAGCCGCAGATATATGCGTTGGTCTCGCGACAGAAGATGTCATTCAGTCCGCATATCCTGAGACAAAGCGAACTTATCTCAGATTTTCTGACACAGCTGTTTCGGGGTGTAATCTCTTCTACATCTTGAATGCTGAGGGTTTGAAAGCCATTTCATTTTGGCAATCCGTTCAACATTTACGCAAAAAACCCTTCAAAATCGCGCGGAAAATTGGTGTGGGAGTCGGGGTAAAATATATCACGGGTCGCCTGAGCTTACGGGGTGCATTCGACTATGCGGCCAATCGGATTGGTATAAGCGCTGCACCTGTACTTTTGCCTTTCGCCGAAGCTGCAATTGACGTTGATAAGCCATCAGACTTGGCACTCGTCGAGTCTATTTTGACGGCCCGGCAAGCATGAGTACACCTGATCTTTCGATTGCCTCGACCCGCAGCGTTGAAAAACGTGTGGCGGCGAATACAGGCTTAATGGTCTTTTCAAAAGGTTTGGCGGCAGTGTTTGGCTTGCTGAGCATGATGGTCGCTTCAAAATCTCTCGGCTTCGCGCTTTTCGGCATTATATTATTTTTGCACTCTTATCATTTGTTATTTGCCCAGCTGGCGACCTTTCAAGCTTGGCAGACAATCATCCGTTTCGGGATGGAGGATATCCAGAATAAAGACGCTAAGGGTTTAGCCAAATTGATAAAATTTGGATATAAATTAGATATTATTTCGGCTGTGGTGGCATTTGCGGCGGCCGTCGCTTTCTTCCCCGTTTTCATTTTCCTCCAGGATGCTTTTCCCGCCGTTTTTGACCAATTACCCGAGGAATTTGATACACGAACCATATACCCAACACTCATCCTCTATTGTTCTTTGCTTTTGGTGCGTCATCGCGGTGCATCCATTGGTGTTTTCCGGCTTTTTGACCGTTTTGACGTGCTAGCTTGGCATGGCGTGGTTATGACGGGTGTGCGGTTAATTGGAGCGATAATTGCCGCATTATTAGAAGCCGGCATGGAAGGTTTCCTAATTGCATGGTTCGTCGGGTCTATTGTTGATTACTTTGCCTTGCCCATATTGGCAGGAGTCGAATTGGCAAAGCGCAATCTTCTTGGGATTGTTTGGCGTGTTAAAGCGAGCGTTTTACGCCCTCGCAAAGGCGTTTGGCCGTTTGTTTGGAAAGCCAACATCGACTCTTCGCTCGCTGCGTCGAATGTACATTTACCTGTCCTGCTCGTCATGGCTGTTTTTGGCCCAGTTTGGGTGACCGTTTACCGATGGGCAGAAGAGATCGCCAAACTTTTGTCTGAAGGTTTCAAGCTTTTAGACCAGGTCATTTATCCTGAACTTGCAAAAATGGTCAGTGCAGGAGAAGCCGCTAAAATATGGCGATTGGTCGTGCGTTCGGCTGTCATACTTTTGACTGTAGGATTGTTGTCGTCACTCTTTATTTGGCTGTTTTTGGGTGCGATCATCGATTTCTTTCTCGAAATCAAATTCTTGCTTACAGACGAGGAATATAGAGACGTTGCGCCTCTCGCCTCGCTTCTTGTTCCGGCCGCAGCATTTCTGGGAATGGCAGCCCCCCTATATCCCGTTTTATATGCGACGGATCACCCTGAACGTGCCATCTATGCCCGCGGCGCAGGTGTTCTTGTTTATATCCTTTCCTTTTTTGTTCTTAGCGCGACCATTGGGCCGATGGCCCCAGGCTGGGCTGCCATTGCGGGTAATATCGTTGCCGTTGGATTGGTGATGTGGCTTGCGAAACAGGCGCTGGACAAAATTGTTAAACAACAAGAAGGCGGGCCAGATACAGTCTTCGCATCCGCGCCGAGCTTCGGCCTAATCGGCGAAAATAATTCGCGCATATGGGGGCTGCCAATAAAGGAATGGCAGACGCGCGCCTTCAAAAAAGCCGGTGCCGATGTTACCTTACCAATTTCTGAAATGGCGAGAGGGTTATGGCATCACGTCGATTGGATCATGAGTGCGGAGTTGTCCAAATCATTTGCGGTGACGGACCGATTAGCCCTGGTTGAAGACGGCATGGTTGTGAGCCTCTCAAGCGCAACAAAAGCCGAGGCCGAGGCTTTGATTGGCCGTAGTGGCGATAATGTCTCGAGTTCGGAATTCAGAGCGGTTAGCCCATCTGACGTAAATGACGGCTATATAAAATCTCTGCGAAAGCATGAACCGCCATATGTTCTCGATACGAAGTCGACGCCCGTCCTCGATATCATGCGACGGCAGTTTCAAAGTTCATATAAAGGTATCACAGACTTCGTGACGAAATGGTTTTGGCCGATACCGGCATTCTATGTGACGCGATTTTGTGCTTGGCTGCGTTTATCGCCAAATCAAGTGACGACCATTGGCTTTTTGCTGATGCTCGCCGCAACCTATTTCTTCTGGAATGCAAATTGGGTGTTAGGTTTTATTTGTGGTTGGACAATGACTTTCCTCGATACAGTGGACGGCAAATTAGCGCGCACCACTATGACCTACTCAA
>CAZKHC010000001.1:54078-63442 GCA_964552135.1 uncultured Algimonas sp.
TTCTTACAGCAACATGGATTTCATATTCACGTTTGGACGCGGTTTAATTCTGGGCTTCGGTTCTTTGTCGCGCGCCGCAATCCCAATACCTTTATTATGATGGTGGGGATTATGCTCACAGCTGTCTGGATGAATGCGGGTTACTGGGCATTCCTGACTATCGCTATTTGGACATGGGTCTGTATCGCGGCGAATTTCCTAACGTTAATCGCGGGCACTTTTGCCAAGCGCCCCATTTCTAGCTGGATGGATGCTTAAGCCATGCAGCACTATGCTATATTCGATTTAGACAAAACGATAACAACCTATGGGACATGGGGGCGGTTCGTGTCCCAATCTGTTAAAAGAAAGCCGTTTAAGTTAGTCGGCCTATGGCTGCAGGCCGGAGTCGGTCAAATTCGATATAGATTTGGCAGGGATGAACGGATTTCGGTCAAACGCTCCATGTTGAAACGGTCTTTGGCAGGTCAAAGCCGCGAAGCGCTGCAATCTTTGGTAGAAAAATTTGCTGAACGGGAGGTGAAGTACGGATTGCGTCCAGGTGCATTGCGACAAATCGAAGCTCACCGATTGGCAGGGGACCAGCTGATTATTGCTTCGGCCGGAGCTGATTTAATAGTCGAGGCTATCGCAAAACGCCTCAATATTCACACGGTGTTATCCACGAAATTAGCTTGGGAGCAGGGGGTTTGCGCACGGCATTTTGGTTCCGGTAATTGCTATGGCATTGGAAAACTTACCGAAATTCAGAAATGTTTGGAAACATTTGATGATTTTCAACGAGAGTTAGCGCATATCACTATGTATTCGGACAGTCATTCTGACTTGCCAGCAATGAGATTTGCGGACAAAGGCGTGGCCGTAAATGCGAATAAAAGATTGCTTGAATTGTCAGAAGTTTACGGTTTTGAAACTGTAGACTGGTCGAAGTAAGTTTTGGAATACGGAAAAGAATTCTCATGCATGCCATTATTTTAGCTGCTGGCCGCGGGTCACGCCTACTGCCTCTCACGACAAATTTGCCAAAATGTCTATTACCAATTGGGAATACGACGGTTCTAGGGATGCAACTCGATACGCTGTCTGCGCATGGGATTAAGACTGTGACGGTTGTGACCGGCTTTAATAGCCATATGGTCAAAGCTGAAATAAAAGCTAGACCAGCCGGACCACGCGTGAAAACGCTATTCAACCCGTTTTTTCAAGTCGCCGATAATTTGGCGTCTTGCTGGATGGCGAGAGAGTCAATGCGTGAAGATTTTCTGCTGATTAATGGCGACACATTATTCTCCCCGGAGCTATTACAAACCGTATTGGGGGCTCCGAAAAAAGACATTGCGGTCACAATTGATCAAAAGGATCATTATGATGGCGATGATATGAAGGTTACTTTGGACGGCTCCCAGCTCACGGCGATTGGTAAAACTTTGGCTCTTACGCAAACCGATGGAGAGTCGATTGGAATGTTACGATTCATGGGCGCGGGAGCGAAGATTTTTCGCAATGAACTCAAACGTCTGATGAAGACGCCCGATGGTACGACCAGCTGGTTCCTATCCGCAATTCATGGCTTAGCGGAATCTGGACAGCATGTTGATACAATTAATATCAAGGGTGCGGAATGGTCGGAACTTGATACACCAGAAGACTATGAAATTTGCCGCTCTCTATTTGGTGATGCAGAGACGGCACGAAAACGTTTTGCTATTATCTAAAACGTGATTACTAGGCTTGGAAAAAGCTAAGTAATGGAATGCCATGTCTCTCGGAAATTCACTTCTAGATAAAGTTATGACCCGTTTCGTGTCGAAAGGCGCCCTAACGGTCTATCTGCCTGACGGTAGTTCAAACACCTATGGACCGGGCGGAGACCCGTCGGCGGCCATACGTATCAATGACCCAAAACTGCCCTTGCAGCTGGTTAAAAATCCGGAACTCATCGCTGGCGAGGCCTATATGGATGGTAGGCTTGAAATGGTGGATTGTACGATCCGCGATTTTCTGACGGTTTTTGCAAATAATCGCGACGGTCTGCGTAAAGGCCCGCTGCGGTCCAAGGTCAAAGCTTGGCAGAAGAAAATCCGCCGTTGGCATCAACGTAATCCTCGGGCGACGAGTTCCGCGAATGTCAAAGCGCATTATGACATTTCCAATGATCTATACCGCATGTTTCTGGACGAAGACATGCAATATAGCTGTGCATATTGGCCGAGCACAGATATTACGCTGGAAGAGGCGCAATTAGCAAAAAAACGCCATATAGCAGCGAAATTAAGGCTGGAGCCGGGGCAACGTGTATTGGACATTGGCTGCGGCTGGGGCGGAATGGCCATTCATTTGGCGAAAGAGCACGGCGTAAAGGTCGTTGGTGTCACGCTCTCAACCCAGCAGCATGAGCTTGGCGTACAGCGTGTGAAGGACCTAGGTCTTGAAGATCTCGTTGATCTTCGATTGCAAGACTACCGTGATGTTGAGGGCCCTTTTGATCGTATCGTTTCCGTTGGTATGTTTGAGCATGTAGGGATTGGCCATTTTGCGGAGTATTTTAATGGCATTCGTGAGCTTTTAACGGATGAGGGCGCAGCTTTAATTCACTCAATTGGCCGTAAAGGTGGTCCGGGCACCACGGGCGCTTGGATCCGGAAGTATATTTTCCCTGGCGGATATTCTCCGGCGCTCTCTGAGACTTTCGATGAAATAGAAAAGGCAGGCCTCTGGGTAACGGATTGCGAAATTTTACGGCTGCATTACGCCTTTACTTTGGCGGAATGGGATAAACGATGTCAGGCGCAGAAGGCCGAAATTATCGAGATGATGGGCGAAGAATTTTTCCGCATGTGGGAGTTCTACCTCGTGATATCGGAGCTGTCTTTCAAGCTTGGCAAACATATGAATTTTCAAATTCAACTCAGTAAAGATGTGAATGCCTTGCCACTAACGCGTGATTACATGGTAGACGACGAGCGCCTGCAAGGCTAAAGCGCGCTCCGTTATGGCTAATTCAGTTGAAAAACCAGCACATTTGAAAACTGGGCGCCGCGCTTTTGTGAAACGCAACGGCAAAAAACTTGTCCGAAAAATCGCAAGTTTTCAGAGCCGTCAGTCAAAAGTGCCTGACACGCCCAAGATTTCGAACGATCATTTTCCTTTTCTCAGCTCTTTCACAGAAAACTGGGAAACAATACAAGCTGAGGCACGGGAAGTGTTGAAGTTTCGCGATGCAATCCCAACATTCCATGAAGTTTCACCGGATCAATATCGTCTATCTACAGAAAATAATTGGAAGACCTTTGTTCTGTATGGATTCGGCCAACTTCTCGAGAAAAACGCTGAATTAGCCCCCGAAACATCTAAAATTTTGGCCGGTGTTCCAAATCTTCAAACTGCAATGTTTTCAATTCTGGCGCCCGGCTATCACATCCCGGCGCATAAAGGGGTCACAAAGGGCATTTTACGCTCGCATCTTGGACTGATTATTCCAAAAGATCGCGAAAAGTGCCGCATTCGCGTTGATGAGACGATTACGCCTTGGAAAGAGGGCGAGATATTCGTTTTTGATGACACTTATGAACATGAAGTTTGGAATGATACAGATGAAGAGCGCGTGATTCTGTTGTTCGATTTCGATCGTCCTATGAAACTGGGCGGACGGGTGTTAAACAAAACATTCCTCAATATCATGAAATTGACAGCCTTTTACCAAGACCCGAAAAAGAACCTACAGACGGCAGAAGAGCGGCTTGAGGCAGCTATTCGTCAGGCCGATGCCAATATGGAAGCAATGAGTGATCCAGCTGGATAGGCTTGAATAAAATAATACGATTTTAGAGCTGATTCTCGACGGCCAGTCCCAATATTCTGTCTTAAAATAAAACATTTTGTGGTCGACATTTACCGCATCATCACATTCTCGCGAAAACTTATATTTTTCACTTTTCAAATGGCGCAACTTAGCCTAATGGCGCGCGCTAGACGCCCGATTACGTTTTTGCTAATTAGCAAAGATTACAAAATTTTATAAAAAATAACGAGGATTTCAGCTGCAAAGCGCCTCGGTTGTTCTTATTTAGTGTGTAAGGGATTACGAAATTTGCGATGTCGACAGGGACGGACGCATCGCACAAATAGACGAGGACCTTATGAAAGGTGATTATTGCACGCGCGAAGGCGCAGAACGTTTGAAAGAACAAATCGAAGCTTATTGGGCTGAGCGCGGACATGAGGTCCGCGTAAATCTAGTTCAAGGCGGCTTCCTAGCCTCCATGCGCTCAGCGCGTACGGATGTACGCTCTACGCTTGTGAACGGCGTCCCAGTTAAAACAACTGAGAGCTTCGGCTAAGCCGTCATCTCATTTTGACCGCTATCTGTAGCGGTTACAAAGGGTCGGCACGATATCGCGAAACCGCGATAGGCGTGTACCGGCCCTTAATCGTATTTGGGACACGGGCGAATAGCCATACGTCATCAAGATTGCATGGACATTGGCGTTCAGCGCGGCCCGCATATCCGGCCAGCTGTCACCGACCATGATGATGCGCGAAGCGTCGCGGTGACCTGCGGCCTTAAAAATGTGACCCGGCGCAGGTTTCTTCTGTGGAGGTTCATCACCGCCAACGACGCGGGTGAAATACGGATCTAAGCCAAGCTTGTTTAATAGTGGCCGCGCAAGCCAGCCAGGTTTGTTGGTGCAGATGGACAACTCCGCCCCCAAAGAGAGTAGGGTTTTTAGTGTGTCTTCCACGCCGGGGAAGGGAATCGAAAGCGCGTCTATGGATTTCGCGTATCGATCTAGAAATTCGGCCTGCATCTTGTCGATTTCCGCTTCCGTCGCGGGATCTTCAACATCTCTCAATGCATCCGTAATCATCCGACGAGAGCCGTAACCTACTGCATTGCGCGCTTTGCGGTAATTGACAGGGCCGTGGCCTCGGCCAGCGATGACTTCGCTTGTAACGCGCACGAGATCTGGCGCCGTATCTACAACGGTTCCATCCAGATCGAAACAGACGCTTAAACCTGTTAGCGCTTGATTTGAAATTTTATTCATATGCTGTTCGATTCTTCCGTGCGGTGGGCCGTATCATGCGCTAGGGCGGTCAAGAATCCTTAAAAGAGGTATAGCATAATGACAACTCGACGAGCCGCTATCATTCTCGCCGCAGGCAAAAGCACGCGGATGAAATCTTCACGCTCCAAAGTCCTACATCCGGTTGGCGGTCGCCCGATGATTGATTGGGTGACGGCGCTGGCGCGCGGGGCGGGTGTCGAAAAAATTGTCTGCGTAGTCGGCGAAGGGAATGCCGATGTGCGGGCGGCCGCCGAAGCGCAAGGTCTTGATATAGCTATACAGGAGCCACAGCTTGGGACTGGACATGCAGTACGATGCGCGAAAGCGGCTTTAGAGGGCTTTGACGGCCAAGTTGTCGTGCTTTATGCGGATACGCCTTTGATTTCTGGCCCGACTTTGGCCCGCGTATTTGATGCGTTTGAGACTCATTCTATGTCGGTTTTAGGGTTCGAAGCAGAGAATCCTGCAGCCTATGGCCGTTTGGTGACGTCAGGCACGGATTTACATGCGATCGTTGAAGCGAAAGAATGTTCAGACGAGCAGCTTAAAATCACGTTATGTAATTCAGGCGTTGTGGCGGCTTCTGCTGCGGATTTATTCTCTGCCTGTGACCGCGTGACAAATGATAATATTAAAGGCGAGTATTACCTGACCGATATTGTTGAAATCCTACGGGGCGATGGAAAAAACGCGACCGTGGTGCATGCTTCTGAAACCGAAGTCCTGGGCGTGAATGACCGTAAGGATTTAGCGGCAGCAGAGCAGGCTTTCCAAGCTCTCATGCGCGACGCCGCGATGAAATCTGGTGTGAGTTTGAAACATCCTGAAACGGTTGTCTTTGCTTATGACACGGTGTTGGAGAATGATGTGACCGTCGATGCGAATGTCGTTTTTGGTCCAGGCGTCACAGTTCGGCGCGGGACAACAATTCACGCCTTTTCACATATTGAAGGCGCGGATATTGGTGAGGGTGCAAATATAGGACCCTTCGCCCGCTTACGAGCTGGGACGAAACTAGCCGAGAATACCAAGGTCGGAAACTTTGTTGAGACCAAAAAATCTATCGTTGGAAAAGGTAGTAAAATCAATCATTTGTCGTATGTTGGTGATGCGGAGTTGGGCGAAGGTGTCAATGTCGGCGCAGGCACGATTACTTGTAATTATGACGGATATAACAAGCATAAAACAGTCATAGGCGACGGCGCATTCGTGGGCTCAAATAGCTCGCTCGTTGCGCCTGTTCAGATCGGGGCGGGAGCATTTCTTGGCTCAGGCGGTGTTGTTACGGATGATGTGCCAGATGATGCCTTAGCTTTAGCGCGTTCCAAACAGGTGAATAAAGCAGGCTGGGGTGCTCGCTTCCGAGCCGTGCAGGAAAAGTTGAAAGCGAAAAAATAATGAGCGTCGTAAAAGAAAATGCGGCGATGGCCGCGCTTGATTTTGTCGAAGACGGCATGGTTCTTGGGCTCGGGTCTGGATCAACAGCCGAGATTTTCATCGACCGTTTGGGCGAGAAAGTCGCTGGCGGATTGAAAGTCTCGGGCGTGCCAACATCGAAACGAACAGCGGAATGCGCTATCGAAGCGGGCGTGCCTCTTATCGAACCCGATAAGGTCGACCGCATTAGCCTCACGATTGACGGCGCGGATGAAGTCGACCCGGGATTTAACCTCATTAAAGGCGGCGGAGCTTGCCTTTTGCGCGAGAAAATCATTGCTCATGCGAGTGAGAGAATGGTCGTGATTGTCGATAATTCGAAAATGGTTGAGGATTTGGGACGATTTCCGCTCCCAATCGAAGTCGATCCCTTTGGGATGGCCCTCACGGCGGAGCAGGTTTTTGATGCCTTGAAAGCGACCGGCTGTGAAGAAGCGCAAACAATTTTGCGCCAAATGAAAGATGGATCAGGGCCGCTCATCACAGATGGCGGGAATTATATTCTCGATAGTCGCTGTAAAATTATCCCTAACCCCGCAGAGACAGCCTTAGCCCTAAGTCAAATTCCGGGCGTCATGGAACATGGCTTATTCATCGATATTGCCGATGTGGTGATTGTTGGAGAAGCGGATCATGCGCGCGTGATTGAACTGGCGCGGGATTAATAAGTTAGGGCTAAAACGATTAATAAGTTAGGACTTAATAATGTCAGATTATGATTTTGATCTTTTTGTAATTGGCGCAGGCTCGGGCGGTGTTCGGGCCGGGCGGGTTGCGGCGCAGCTCGGTAAACGCGTGGGCGTTGCAGAAGAAAGCCTCCCTGGTGGAACCTGCGTTGTGCGGGGCTGCGTACCTAAAAAATACCTCGTTTACGGCGCGGATTTTGGAACTGCCATTCAAAAGGCCGCAGGATATGGGTGGTCCGTCGGAGATGTATCTTTTGATTGGCCGATCTTGCGCGATGCCATTCAAAAAGAGGTCATGCGACTATCCGGGATTTATTCGAATATCTTGGAGAAAAACGGCGCGACGCTCTATCGGGAACGCGCAGAATTTGTCGATGCAAATACGGTTCGTCTGACAACGAGCGGAAAACTCATTACGGCAGAAACCATATTAATTGCCGTCGGCGGCTACCCTTGGGCGCCAGAGGTAAAAGGGGCGGAACATGCAATTGTTTCGAATGATGCGTTTACGCTGGAGACCCTTCCAGAGCGGGCATTGGTGATTGGCGGCGGATATATTGCCTGCGAATTTGCGGGCATTTACGCGGGGCTGGGTGTGAAGACGACGCAAGCTTACCGCGGAGGGAGCTTATTGAACGGGTTCGATGCAGAGGTGCGCAGCGAAGTGGATGCGGTTCAGGCCAATAATAATATCGATGTGAAATTCAACGTCAGCCCCACAGAAATCAAGAAAACGACGGGCGGCTATATTGTGACATTTGATGATGGCTCTAAAATCGGCACAGATCTCGTATTTATGGCAACGGGCCGTAAACCGAATACAGAAACACTCGGATTGGAAAATGCTGGCGTGAAGGTCGATAAATCCGGTGCCGTTATCGTCGACAAATATTCTCAAAGCTCTGCCGCGAATATTTACGCAGTCGGAGATGTGACGAACCGCGTGAATCTCACGCCGGTCGCAATCCGCGAAGCGATGGCCTTCATTGAGACAGCATTTAAAGACACGCCCACAGCCTATGATTATACCAACATTGCCAGCGCAGTGTTCACACGTCCCCCCGTGGGAACCGTGGGCCTCACTGAAGCGGAGGCGCGCGAGACTTACGGCAACGATATTACGGTCTATGCAACGAAATTCCGTCCCATGAAAAATACCCTGTCAGGCGATCCACAAAAAGTCTTCATGAAACTCATTACGCAAGGCAAAGACGAGGTCGTGATTGGTATCCACATCGTCGGCGATGCGGGCGGAGAAATGATCCAAGCCTTTGGTGTTTGTTTGAAAGCGGGCCTGACAAAGGCGCAATTTGATGCAACCTGTGCGGTCCATCCGACGAGTGCCGAGGAAATGGTGACGTTGAAAGCACGGGCAACGAATTAGGCAAAATGCTAATCCTATCCAAATTTGGGTATTCTGACATTTTTATCCCGCGAGGCGAACCAAGACTAGGCAAAATTATTGCAAGGCGCTAAGGGAAGGATTGAATAACGCAATTTTCTTGCGCGCAAGGACTGAAAAATGACAAAATGGACGCCGTCAAGCTGGCGCAATAAGCCCGCTAAACACATTCCGACGGATTATCCGGATACGGATGCTCTGAGCGCCGTTGAAGCAACACTAAAAGGCTATCCCCCGCTGGTTTTTGCGGGCGAGGCGCGCCGATTAAAGAAACGTCTCGGCGAAGTGGCGATGGGCCGTGCTTTTTTAATGCAGGGCGGTGATTGCGCAGAGAGTTTCAAAGAATTCCATCCTGATAATCTGCGGGATATGTTCCGCATTATGATGCAAATGGCTGTGGTTTTGACATATGGCGCAGGGCAGCCTGTCGTCAAAGTCGGCCGCATTGCTGGGCAATTTGGGAAACCACGTAGCTCGCCAGTAGAAATCCGCGACGGCGTCGAACTCCCGTCGTACCGAGGTGACAATATCAATGGTATGGCTTTTGATCCGGCATGCCGTACGCCCGATCCCGACCGTTTGTTGAAAGCCTATGGTCAATCTGCGTCGACAATGAACTTGCTACGCGCTTTTGCGACGGGCGGTTACGCCAATCTTCGCAATATCCACAAATGGACATTGGGGTTTGTGGATGGGTCTGAGCAGACGACGAAATATAAAGCACTTTGCGAGAAAATCGAAGATGCACTTGATTTCATGGAGGCCTGTGG
>CAZKHC010000002.1:0-30905 GCA_964552135.1 uncultured Algimonas sp.
ACGAGTTAAATATGCGGGATAAAACCCAAAGTGAGGAACGGATTTTTTGACTTTTTTAAAAGCAGTTGAAAACACGCCTTTTTCATTTGTCATCTGAGAGGCAGTTTCGAGGATATATCTCGCTGAACCAACACCTCCTTCAGACGATACCCGAGTCGAAAAATACCCTTAGGTAAATTTGGCACTGCTATCGCGGTTTTATTGCCTTAATGCTCATCATTCCCAATCCTTTGGACGGTAGGTTTGCCATAGCCGCCGTCGCGATGGTAATTGGAAGCGCTAGCGCCTTGATGATTACGGCAGGATCAAAACCAAGCGATTTAAAGCAAACCTAAATTTTACAGGTTAAATTAGTCTCATGGCCGCATAGGAAAAGACCCTTCATTTCGTCCTGAGACAAAAGGATGAACATCGAGGTTATCTAACCGCCGTTCACTATCAATACGATCGTTATTTTTCGCCATGAGTACGCAGCAGTTTTTGTCATCGGACTGGTTTAAAAAACATGCAGATTTGAAGACAAAAAAGAGCTACCGTCTCACCGGGGTAGAATTATGAATGCATTTTTGAAACTTTCTTCAAGTCTTATCGCCGCTTTTTCTGTGTTGGGATGTACATCCCACACTTCACCTAACACTGTGGCGCTTACACACGGCATTGACGCCTCTGCAGGCGGCGACGAAGCCTATATTTTGACAACCCCAACAGCGACCTATTATCTCGAAAAATCGGGCGGTGGATTGTCTAGCATGCTCGATAAGGACGGCGTTGATTGGCTTGGGTTTCACAAAGAATCCGGAAGTGGACATAAGGGCGAATATCGCGGCTTTCCCAATGCCGTCCATAAACAAGATGGCAGCTATTTTCACGCCATGAATGCCAACACAGACCCGTCCACTGCAGTTGTCGAAATCGAGACAGACAAACATGTGCGCATAATTTTCACTTCGGAAAATAAGCTCTGGGAAGGCACCTGGGATTTTTATCCAAATCGCCTCGATTTTACCATGAGCCGCGTCAGTCCCGGCTATAAATATTGGGTGCAATATGAGGGCGTGCCCGGCGGCGAAATGGATAAAATCGATTTCTGGTACTGCTCTACAGACAATAAAAAGCATCTCATAGATGAAACAAGAATTAGCGACCTACCCGGCCCCGAATGGATGGCCTTCGGGGACGAGAATTTTCCCCGAATGATCTATCTTATGCATCATGAAAATGACGAACACCCTGATGATTACGTCAGCCGTCCCGATATGACTGTGATGGGATTTGGCCGCAGGAATAAAGAAAAATTCCTGACGACGCCGCAAACCTTTTCGATCGGATTTGCAGAAACAACGGATTATATGAAAATCAAAAAAATGATGAGCAATATCGCGCCTAAATAACAACAGCAAACCTTATTGATCAGACGATGTTGAAAACCCTCGCCGCTCCATTGTACCCCAAGTAGGCTTCATGCCGCGGAAATGCTGAATGAGCCCTCGAATTCTCCAAATTGAACAGATTTGCCGGAAACCCAAATTCTCCGCAATTGCTGTCATTAAAACCATCCAAATGTCGCGTGGCCGGGAAAATCGTTCAATTTCATCCTGTTCTAGAAAAAGCGAGAGCATGGAAATCAAAATGCCGTAGCTGAAAATTAGGACGGTAATCGCGATAAAAAATCGAACATCTAACCATCCTAAAAGAACGAATAGAATCATGAGGAAATAACCGATAATTTCAGCAATCGGACTAATGACATCTACCAAGAAAAAGGTTGGTAAGGTTATCATGCCCAACCTTCCATATCGCGGATTAAATATCATTTTTCGGTGACGGCTCAGACACTCCAATGCGCCGCGTTGCCAGCGTGTGCGCTGATTGGAGAGAAATTTAAAACTCTCAGGGGCTTCGGTCCAGCACACAGGTTCAGGGACATATCTAACAGAGTAAGGTGTATCCGATTCCAACATGTGGCGATGCATTTTTAAAACGAGCTCCATGTCTTCGCCGACTGTCGTTGTGTCATATCCTCCAATAGCTACCGCTATGTCGCGGCGAAAAACACCAAAGGCTCCGGATATAATGGCAAGCGTCCCTTTCCGGCTGGCGGCTAATCTCGCCATCAGAAATGCGCGAATATATTCCACGACTTGCAATCGCGCCAAAAATGACTTTGGCAATTTATATTCAACGACCTGTCCATTTTTAACGGTGCATCCATTCACAATTCCAACCGTTCCTCCGACTGCAATGACATTATCTGACGTTTCCATGAAGGGACGAACAACCTTCAGCAAAGCATCCGGCTCCAACAAAGAATCCGCATCAATCACGCAAAATAAAGGCGTACGTACGCAGGTTAAACCCACATTGATAGCATCGGCTTTTTTTCCATTTTCTTTGTCGATAAATAAAAGCGATGGGTAAATCAGAGAACGATAGATTTGCCGAATAGGTTTATGCGTAATCGTCTCCGTATCTCGGACGAGATAGGTTTCGACCATATCAAATTCCTTGATCATTCTTTCGGCAGTATTGTCGGAGGACCCATCATTCACGACGATGATACGAAGGTCCGGATATTGCAACGCCATCAACGCCATAACATTTTCGCGGATGGTATTTGCTTCGTTATAGGCCGGTACAATAATCGAAATAGGTAGTGCCGATTTGGACCGCAGAATTTCCCAGCCCGCGTGATCATCATCTCTTTGGCTGTGTTTATTGAGTTCGATCCAGGCATGGGGAATACACCACGCGTAGATAACGTTTTGCAGAAAACCAACCGCAACGACGGTCATGCTTACCCAAAAAACAAAATCCCTAAAACCAGGCAGCGTAGGAAGACTTATGAGCCAGTCAAACATATCCGGAGCTCATTTCTAAAGCCAGGCGCTCAGCCATTGGATTCGTTGTGGTCATGGATGTAATAAGTTTTTGGCCTGATTGGCCCGACACCCAAATGGCGCGGAGTGCCCAATATCTAACCCATAAAAACGGATCTGCCTCCAAGGCATAAAGATCGGACGTCAGATCCGAACGCTTGAGACTATTAGCTACCTTTGCCGCACGGATTTTTACTTTCACCGACCCATCAGACAATCCTAATAGCAATGGGTTTACAACATTATCATGTTTTGAAATCGCCGCCAAAGATACCGCGGCCGCCCGAACATCTTCGCTTTCGCTTTTCATGAGCGCATCAAAATCCAACGATGAATGCATTGGCATAATAAGAACGAGAGTTTCGAGGCTAGCTGTCGTGAGAACATCATTTTCGGAGGTACTAATAATATTCTCCAATGGTTCGACAATTTCATTTCCAAAATTCGACAAAATACTAGAAAGCAATTTATAATCCTTCGGAAAGGCCTCTAGGCAAGACTCGATGATGGCATCGAGAAAAAACACTGCCTTACGTTTCACGAGGCTACGCATAGCCGTTAAGCGAACATATTTATCGTCAGACGAAAGCGATTCAAAAATAACCTGAAGCGAGTTTTGTGTTTCCAAATAGGATAGAACTCGGACAGCGCGCATCCGAACGCCGCGTGTCCCGTCTTTGGTACTTTCGACAATTTTTGCCTCAATTTCAGACGCAGATATCATATCTTGAAGCGTCTCCCTTTTTCCTCCTTTGAGGGTTTGAAAATAATGTAAAAAAATATCTGTTATATCTTGAATATGGCACTTTGGCATATCCAGATAATGACCGCCTTCAGGGGTTTCCCGAATATAATCGACGATATAGATCTGAAAATTCGATCTTTGTTTATCCCGGCGCTTCGCTTTTCGATTTCGATAGAGACGGCGAATAATAATGCTCAAACATATTAAGAGCGAACTTAAGAAAAAGAAGATTGCGATAGCCCAGAAAAAGCTAAGCAATCCAAATTTAGCGCTTGTGAGTAAAACCGACATTTAAACTGTTTCGTGAAAAACTATTTGAACGGTCATCATGTGCAAAATTCAAATGAATATCCAAATCCTCTAAAACCGCATAAGTTAATCCACCGAAGAAACTTTCTGTCGTAATCGCCAGTCCGTCAATGGCTTCTGGAGCAGACGCATAGCCAAAATTCACTGCGAGTTTTTTAGTCGCCGGAAGCCGCGTTTGGACCAACCAACCTAACAAATCATCTTCACTATCTTGCAGGGTTCCTATCAAACGACCCGACAAGGTAATACCGTTTTCAAAATAGGTCGTGAGCCCGGGCTGAATAGTATGGATGCCACCAGCCGCATATTCGTCATATTGATAACCTAAATTCGGGTAAATAACGAGCCCATCATTGACATCAATCCCCCTACCTAATCTGCCGCCAAGGCTGAAATCCGGCCTGAAAGTCGCGTCTGGTGTAATGGCGCCTTCTAAGCCCCAATCCCATCCTCCGCGAACCGCATCTGACAGGCCGGCTCGAAGTTGAACATCACTTGACCCAAATCGGTCGTATTTTTGAACCGATCCAAAATATGCGAGGTTGTGCGGGGTATACTCAACTCTCAAAAATTGATCGTCCCAACTCTCTAGACCATCTTCGCTTAAATCGGTGAAACTTGCGCCGCCATCTATACGCCAGTGGTTGTCTTCAACTGGGTCCGCGGATTTGGCTTTACGAACATTTTCAAGACCAGTCCGCGCATCCTGATAATCTGGATATTTATCTATCACCGCTTGGTAATGTTTTTCAGCCGTTGCCAAATCAGATTGGTAATAGGCTAAATTACCAAGGGCCAATTCCACATCAGGATTTCCAGGAAAATCCGCAATGAGAGAATCAAGTTCTATTTGCGCCGCGCTATATTGACCTGACCAAGATAATATCCGCGCCTTTAAGAAACGATGCTCATATCCGGACCGAACGCTCACATCTTGCTGCGATAAGAGAGTTAAAGCCTGCTGATAATTTTTTTGAACCGCAAGGTCGAGTGCCCGCGCGTTTACATCGTTTGCCCAAGCAAATCCTGGGAGCGCGAACGCGAGAGTCGCGGCAAGAACAACCTGTCTGAAAACTACCTGTCTCATGCTAGTTTTTGTTTTGCCTCTAAATGTTGTTTGACGCGCATCAGCACTTCTTCAGGATCAAAAGGCTTGGGAATGAAATCCGCTGCGCCGCGTTCAAACCAGCTTTTTGCTTCGCCGCTATTGACCATGGCCGTTAATATCAGGACAGGAATGGATTTAAGGTTAATTTTATTCTGTACCTCATAGAGGACCGTTCCCCCTTCGAGGCGCGGCATAAACCTATCCAAAAGAATAAGATCCGGCGTGTTTTGAGACAAATAAGCAAGCGCCTCAATACCGTCACTTGCCATATCAACCCTAAGTCCACCGCTGATCAGCGAGTGTTTTAGGAGTTCCCTCACCATGGGATCATCATCCACAACCAGAACCGATTGAGGTGGTTGGTCCAATTGCTTCTTTGCAAATTCGACAATTTCCAAAATTTCATGCTTGTCGTCGGTAAAACCGCGCACACCCAGACTTATCGCCTTTGCGATATCTTCATGCGAATTTTCGCCAAAGGCAATAAATGTTGGGATAGGCTTAGAGGGGTTCAAGGCTTTGATGGATTGCACCAATTTCAGCGCCGGCTGCTCACCCAAATAATCTTCCAGTATAAGTAGATTTGGGGTGCGGCTTTTTATGGCAGCCAGAACATCAGTGCCCGTGTGTACACTGAGAACCTCATATTCAGGCTCTAGGAGACTTTTCATTAAGTCACAGAGCCATGCATCCTGATAGGCTAAAAGGATACTCTTGCGGTCGACAGAGACGGCAGCGCTTTGGGACACTTGCCATGGGTCTTCATTATCAACCGCAAGAGTAATTGGGAGCTCCGGAAGCTCCAATTTGTCGCTTTCGCGACAAATAGCGTGAATTTCATCAACGAGATTTATGAGAGGTAATATGAGATTTGCCGACTCGGACGCAGCGGTATGTGCCCGTAAAAGCCCTTCCACTTTACCCGCCGTCAATCCAAGGTTGGGATAATTATACATGGCAGCATTGCCTTTAATGCGATGCGCCATATCTGTGGCATCAGCGACATCGCACTGTGAGTCTTCACAGTGATTCAGGCGCTGGATAGCGCCCTCAAATAATGCCGCAGCATCTCGCAAGTAGCCAATGTAGAATTGGCCGCTCTCCGCACGCTGCGTGTCTAGGTTAGACCTAACCACAAATGTAAATCCCAAAGTTATCAAACACGACAAAAAATTTGATGCCGTGTCCTGGCCAGATACAACCACAGTTGGGTTTAATTAGGTTTTGGTTTCACGGTAAAAATTTGGGAAATGAGGAGGGTTTAAAAACCGTAAATATCCTCAAACTCATAAGAAAACTTCAAAGAAAAACGTAGAATTATCTAGAAGAGTTCTCGCTTAGACGTTCAGGTATTGATGGCCAATTCATCAATCCTATTGAGTTATAAATTGTTTGATAGGCTCCCAAATTGAGAGCCTATCTTTAATTAGTGCAAGCAGAGGTTATTGCATTACAACAAAGCCTTCGCCAGCACCTGTTGCGACAGTCCAACCGTCGAACTGTGCGGCCGAGGCTGGGTTTCCGCTACGTACGGCGCCGATATGAGTTAGATCATAACCGCCTGTATCGGCTGCAACATCAGCGTTAAAGGCATTATCACCGATGATGAAAGGCGAGCCATTATCTGCAGCATCAAGAGTGCCGTCATTATTGGTATCGCCATCTAGAAACCCGTTCAAGATTACGGGGTCAGTTCCCAATAGGCCATTCGCTCTGCCACCGATATTGTTCAGATACCAGCTAGATGTGAAGTTTGCAGAGCGGTCTGCGAGTTCACCCGTAAAATCAATTGGGTTGGCCACGCCGTTATAATAAACCAAGCCATCTCCATTTGAATTATTTCCTGCGACAGTGCCTGCCGGGAAGCCAGTTGAACCAGCCCGAACGATACCGAAGTTTCCGTTACCGCCAGCTTCATTGGCACAGTGAACACCGTCTAGATACGTTGGCCCGGGAGTGCTTGTATCAATCCCAGTTAAGTCGGCTCCAGAATCGGCTTCAAAACACCCGTCTCGGAAGTTGGCAATCAACACATTGGCCATACGGATTTGATCCGTATTATCAGCAAATAGGATACCAAATTCATTGGCGGCTGTATCGGCAGAGGCATTTACACTTGCACCGTCACGGCCAACCAATGTTGCATTGACAATACGTGGGTTTGAATTGCCCGCAGTGGTTTCGCTGGCGTAAATGCCGGAACGACCGGAGTCAGAATTATGGATAACCATCAGATCTTTAATCAAACCAGTAAAATCACGGTACCAAACACCATCACGCGTTGCCGCGGTAGACAATAGCCATGACATGCGAGGATCACCATTGAGGATATGAAAACCATCACGCGCTGAATAGTGTGACTGAACAAATGTAAGGATGGTTGTATTATCAACGCCGTTGAGAACAATATTATCTTCATATGTAACAGTGTTTCCGTCGATTGTGACATCAACAGGTGCGCCAGCTTCGGCAACAACAACATAATCTAGAACATTCGCGCCTTGCGTACCGGTCAGGGTTGGTAGGCCATTAAAACCGCGCAGGAAGAGCCCGCCCCATTCGCCTGAACCCGTTTCTCCATCATCATCAGAAAGCATATGGATAGGATTCGACCCTGTCCCATTTGCTAGGATAGTTGACCCAGGCCAAATAAGAATATGATCCGTACCAGATCCTCGAATTTGGGTGCCCGCCTCAATCGTGAGAGTCGCATTAAACTGGTTATTGCCCGCTTGTAGTTTACCATCCAAAAACCAAGTCATGTCAGCCGTGAGGGTTGCATCTTGATCAAGAACACCTGCAACGGAACATTGACCTGCTGCTGTTTCAACAGGCTCGAGATTTCCAACAGTCGGACAATCTCCCTGGGTGTTTGTTGCGACAGGTGGAGTGGGGTCATCAGCTTGCTCCAGCGGGGTGAAATTATTATCACTACAGCCAATAAGAACGGCTGCACCGATGAGGCCCATGGAGCTATGAAGTAAAGCTTGTTTAATATTCATTTTAAATTCCTTAGCTAACCCGCGCAGTCAAATTGCGAGAAAATTATACAAAATTAAATTCCCAAACATCACCGTTGACGTTTGAGAGGTGTGTTGACTGGAAAGCAACAAATTCGAAATTTGAATCACCTGTCGAGCTTGTGTCGTTACAGCTTTGGAAAAGGTTCAATGTTTTTTAACCACGTTGAATTTTAATTTTACGGGAGTGATTTAATCTTAAGACTCATCACAGACATTTGATTTTCTCTTGACAATTTTTCCGTCGACAGAGTCGGATGTTCAAAACGAATGTTGAAAAATGCCAAAAACAACACCTCAGGACAAACGAGAGATAGAGAAAGCTCTTATCGCAGGTGTCGCGAGTGGCAATAAAGGGGCCATGAATGAGATATACAAATCCCACTCGCCCGCTCTAAGTGGCTTCGTAAGATTATATCTCGCAAACCCCAATGACGTCGCTGATATCGTTCACGATACAATGTTAGAAGTCTGGCGTAAGGCTGATCGCTTCCAAGGACGTTCGTCCCTCAAAACGTGGATATTCTCTATCGCGAAAAATAAGGCCATCGACAGAAATCGAAAATTTTCTCGCATTCAATATTCCGACGAGGCGATTGAAATAGAGGATGAAGCTATGAACCCTGCTGAACTTCTCGCAATCTCGCAGAATGCTGAGTCGGTTCAAAACGCTATAAGTCAACTGAAACCCGACCATCGACGGGCGATTCACCTATCTTTTTTTGAGGATTTAACCTATAAGGAAATCGCCGAAATAGAGGGATGTCCTGAGGGGACAATCAAGACAAGAATTCTATATGCGAAGCGCCATTTAAAGCACATATTGCAAGGTTCAAAAAAATAACATTTCAATTTGAACCTTTTCACCTCGTCAATCGACATATTAGTGTAAAGACTTAAAAGGATATTTCGAATGACACGCGAAGAGACATTTTCCTTACTCGTTTTGCCTTTTTTGCGAGGCGAATTGACGCCTTCCGAAAAGGCAGAATTTGAATCATACTTGGCCGAAAATCCAAGTTTTGAAACGGAAGTCGAATTCCAACGCAACTTAATGGCCGCTCGACCTGAATCGGCTGGCGAAACCCGTACTGAATTTGGGTGGGCGAGATTGTCTAGAGATATAGACACTTTAGAATCGAATAACATATTAGCAGAAGCTGAAAACCCTAAACGCTCGGATTCCTCTAGGATTGGTGGTTTTTGGCGAGTAGCAGCCGTTTGCCTAGCTTGTCTTTCTCTGGGGCAAGCTGCGTTTATAACAAGTTCTAAGACATCAGAAAATTATCAACTCGCTAGCGAAAATGTGAACTCTGGAATAACTTTACAGATTGGGTTTTTAGCTGATACGGAGCTGTCGGATATATCGGGTTTCTTGATTGAGCATGATTCCCAAATTATTTCAGGGCCAAGTAAGTTGGGAATATACACGCTTTCATTTTCGAATAGAGAGACTTGTGAAACCGCAATAGAAGCCGTGAAACTGGAAGGTCAATTTGTCGATACTTACACAAATTGCATCACCCTTATCGAAGACTAGCGCTTTTTTGATTTTGGGCTTTGCGGCCTGTCTACTGAGCGTTACTCCGGCTCAATCTCAAGAAGATGATTATAACGAATCCTCCACAGACTCATTAGATTTCAATATTTTTGGGGACGCTCGCTTAAGATACCACACCGTCGAGCAGGATGCGCTAACTGATGGATCAACCGCGCTTTCTCTCCGCGTTAGAGCGGGTGTAGAGCTCAATATATTTCAAAATTCCTCTATATTACTTGAGTTGGAGGGGTCCGAAAATTTAATCGAACGTTTCAATGATACCCTCAATGGGAAAGTCGCGCGTCCGATTATCGGAGATCCGGCTAGCCTAGACGTAAACCGTTTCCAATTCCAAACAGAAATCTCGCCCAATGCTCGAATAACTCTAGGGAGACAGCAAATTGCCTTGGATAACTGGCGGTTCATTGGCCATTGGCCTTTCCGGCAAAATGAACAAACTTTTGATGCCGTCAGACTAGAAACCAAAATCGGGAAAGGGCTTTTGGATGCGGCTTATATTGGCCAAGTTCAAAGACAATTTGGTAAGGATAGTCCGGTAGGCGAATTTGAAGGTCATTCGGCCATCATAAATTACGGATTCCCAGTAAAATTTGGACGTCTTTCGGCATTCTATTACGGGCTTGATTTGGAGACTGGCGAGACAGGCAATCGTAACTCCAATTTAAGTTCGGCCACGGCGGGTGTGCGGATTAATGGACGTTACAAGTGGGAAAACTGGGGGTTGAATTGGGATGGTTCCCTAGCTCAGCAAACCGACTTTGCCGATAATCCTAGTGATTTCTCAGCCCTATATGCTTCCAGTGAAGTAAACTTGGAATTCAAAAATTTTGAATTTGGGCTGAAAGGAGAACTTTTGGGCAGCGATGATGGGCAAGCCGTGCAAACTCCGCTAGGGGCTTTACACAGATTACAAGGCGCCGCGGACATCTTCTCAACCACCCCGGATGACGGGCTACGAGATTATTCAATCTCGGCAGGATATAATCTCAGAAAGTCCGGTATATTGGAGGATATTCAGTTTTCAATTTCACACCATTGGTTTGAGTCTGACGCATTCAACAGAAAATATGGACAGGAAATTGACTTCAGCGCGAGTGCAAAATGGAAGAATTTTAGACTTGGCCTGGAATATGCAGATTATAATGCTGACAATTTCAGTTCCGACACACAAGTTTTGATTCTCTTTACCGAATTCAATTTTGATTGAACCTTTCAAGGTTTCAAACGTCAAAGGTACAGTTAGGAAATTTTTATGAAACGCTTTAAAAAACATTCATTCGCAGCTGCTGTACTGGCGATTTCACTCGCGGCCTGCACGACTACTCCAATTTCGCAAACGCAAACTACTGCGCAAACCAGTCAAACCAACACGGATGCCTCTACTGATAATTTAATCAACCGGTTTGAGGTCGTGGCATCAGTCAAAAGTAAAAATGTTGCCGTAGATTTAGAGCGGCAAGCCTTGGAATGGGGCTATACATTGAAAAAACAGGAAAAGCTCGCGGGCTTAAATCTCTACTTGTTGACTTTCGATTGCCCGCCGGGTGTTGATCCCAAAGACGCGTCACTAGAGCTTGAACGTCTCCAACCCAAAGCCTCTGTCGGAGAGCAGCATAAATACCTATTGAGTAGTTCAGATTTATCCGTGAGTTCAATAAAGGCACCTCGCACATTCGCGAATGCCATGCTGCAATGGCCCGAAACAGCATGTGAGTCGCAAATGAAAATCGGAATGATTGATGGCGACATTTCTCAGAACTTTTTAAATCATAGTGATGCAAAAATCCACAAAGCATCGTTCGCCGATAACGCGCCGTCAGAGACCGCCGTTATGCACGGGACAAACATTGGAGCCATTTTGTCCGACCCCAATCGAGTGAGCGGCGTAGAATTATATGCTGCGGCCGTTGTAAGTCAGGATAAAAATGGGAATGATTATTCAAGCCCGACAGCCATTTTAAAAGCGCTAAATTGGATGCTCCTAAATGATGTGAAGGTTGTGAATATCAGTCTTTCAGGTCCGCCCAATAGAGTACTGGAGAGCGCATTTACCGCGGCAGCGGATAACGGGCTTATCGTTGTGGCCGCAGTCGGAAATCAAGGCCCAGATTCAAGCCCGCAATTCCCTGCGGCCTATGAAACCGTTTTAGCCGCGACGGCGGTAGATGTTGCAGGCGATATTTATGAAAAAGCGGTCCTTGGCGATCATGTTGATTTCTCAGCCCCTGGCGTCGATGTTTATATTGATACGATAGACCAAGGAAAATACATTTCTGGAACATCAATAGCAGCGCCCTTTATTACCGCAGCCATCGCCTCGTCTGATGGCCTAGATGGCGATAAGACTCGAAGCGATATCATCCGTTATTTTTCAGCCTCAACAACAGACCTCGGCCCTAAAGGGAAAGACAAAACTTATGGCTTAGGGCTAATTAGCGCTAAGAATATTTGCAGCGCGGGTTGATCGCAGTATTTCCTAAAAGTTATCTGGGAAGCTTATATCGAGAGAAAGAAATAACAGCTCAATCCAAACGGAAGTAGGCCGTCAATAATGGTTAAACTTGGATAAATTCTTTACCAGAAAACAACATATAATACGATCAGTATAACCACGATTATCACGGTCCAGAGATTGAAGCTTGCCGAGGTTTTGAAATTTATATCGCCCAAAATGACGGGCTGCTCGGATTTTGGCATGGAACTGATATGCGATACGAACGCGCCAACAACCAGACAACTAAGGAATGTAATCCAAACCCGATTTACAAACTCAATTTCGGGCAAGAACGCCTTCATGCCATAAGATGCGATCAGTGTGACGACTAGCATTGCGAAGGCTCCGGTCGAATTCGTCCGTTTATAAAACATCCCCATTAGGAAGACTGCCACAATACCGGGCGCGATAAATCCGGTAAACTCTTGAATGGCTTGGAAGGCACTTTCCATGTTTCCGAGAAGCGGCTTAGCGGTGATAAGCGCAATGACCATAGCGACCACAGCCGTAATGCGGCCTATATTTACATAATGGGATTCTGACCGACCCTTGACGACATAGTCGCGGTAAATATCCATCGTGAAGATGGTTGAGATTGAATTCACCATTGACGCGAGAGATGAGACAATCGCTGCGATGAGGGCCGCAAAAATTAGCCCGCGTAATCCGCTTGGCATGATTTTCATGACTTCTGGATAGGCGCGGTCCGTCGCCTCTTCCAATATGGTTTTATCTATGGTCCCGATTTCAGGGGCGGCTAACATGACGGCTGCGATACCCGGCAGAACAATAATTAATGGCATTAACAGCTTTAAGCCCGCTGCAAAAACCAAGCCCTTTTGTGCTTCTTTAACGTCTTTTGCACCTAGCGCGCGTTGAATGATATATTGATTAAAACCCCAATAGGAGAAATGCAGCACCCACAACCCACCCAGCAATGTCCAAATGCCTGGTAGATCTTCATAGGCAAAATGATCTTTATCAAAAATCATTTCAAACTTACCAGGGAACTCAGTGTACAATCGTTTAAATCCATTGCTGACGCCGCCATCTCCTCCGATCATGCCCATCGTTAGCCAAGCGATAACTAGCCCGCCTACAACAAGGATCGCAACTTGCAACATGTCCGTAAGAGCAACGGCCTTTAACCCGCCAAACATGGAATAGGCTAATGCAAAGGCCGCAAGGCCAGCCATACCCCAAAATAAAGAGACGCCCGTTAATGTATTCACAGCGAGCGAACCAAGCCACATAACCGCCGTCAGGTTCACTAACGTATAAAGCGCGATCCAGAATCCTGACATAGTAATTTTAACGCCTTCACCATACCGCGTTTCAAGGAATTGCGGCATGGTATAAATTTCGCGTTTTAAGAATATCGGGAGTAGATATTTAGCGACAATAATAAGAACAATCGCGGCCTGCCATTCATAGGCAGCAATCGCGAGTCCGATGCGGTACCCCTCTCCCGACATCCCGATAATTTGCTCAGCCGAGATATTTGCAGCGACCAATGATGCGCCAATCGCCCACCACGGAAGAGACTTCCCAGCTAAAAAATAATCTTCCGTGCTTTTCTCTACGCCTGACTTATCTCGAGACACCCATTGTGCAATCGCGAAGAGTATGACCGCATAGGCGGCGACAATTATCAGATCGAATGTAGAGAGAAACATATGAGGCCCTTAGCGCCCTTGTGAATAGGTCAGCCCATAGCCGCGTTGATATTTGGCCGTTGTTTCCGTCAGCCCCTGACCTGTTTGCGGCCAGGCAAAAGGTAGCTTTCCTTGAAAATCGAAAGCAGGTTTTCCGTTTTCGCCAGATATTAAAACATCCGCTACGCCTGCGCCTTCACTGCCCGGTAGCCATGCGGCCACAAAAGCATCAGATGCTTCAATTGCCGCGTCTATGCCCCGAGGACGACCCGAAATAAAGACAGTAACAACAGGGATATTTTTGGCTTTTAAATCCTGAACAAGTTTGAAATCTTTCTCACTAGATAAATCGAAATCTAGGGACTCAAGATCCCCTTCAAACTCCGCATAGGGCTGTTCGCCGAACACAACGATGGCGACATCTATATTTGAAGAGTTAATGTCTGTTGTAACCTTGCCCTTGGCCGCTTTCACTGCGCCGGAAATACCTTCCGCGATTGTTGTGTGGCCCTTATAGTAACTCCGCGGATTTAATGTCCGATCTTCGATGCTTCGCCCTTGCCATGTGACGGTCCACCCGCCGGATTGCATCGTAGGATTATCAGCGCCGGTGCCTGTTACCAATATTGTCTTTGTAGAATCTATCGGAAGTACACCGTCATTTTTTAACAAAACGAGCGACTCACGCACGGCTTGGCGTGCGACATTGCGGTGGTCGGCATGACCGATTAATTTTGCGCGGCCCGCCAAACGATGCTCCGAAGGCTTACCACTATCAAACATACCAGCGCGATATTTCACGCGCAGGATACGGCGAACGGCATCATCAATACGACTCATTTGGATTTCACCTGATTTGACTTGTTTGACGGTATTTGCCTGAAAAGCCTTCCAGTCTTCCGGCACCATGATGAGGTCGACCCCTGCATTGATTGCCTGTGCACAGGAACTTTTTGAACAGCCTTCGATTTGCTCGTGACCATTCCAATCTCCAACGACCAAACCATCAAAACCCATACGGCCTTTCAAAACATCGGTTAGAAGATATTTATGGCCATGTAGTTTATCGCCATTCCAACTACTGAAACTTGCCATGACGGTTTGCGTTCCGACGCCCAGCGCTTGAACATAACCTTGGCCATGAACATTAAAGAGCTCGTCCTCTGATAAAACCGTATCTCCCTGATCATCTCCTGCCGTTGTTCCGCCATCGCCGACAAAATGCTTGGCGGTCGCGATGATTTTTTGTTCACTTAAAAAATTATCAAGAGCCGGATGCCCTTGGAGCCCTAAAATTAGCTCCTTCGATAACTCTGCAACGATTTTAGGGTCGGAAGAATAGCTCTCATAGGTTCGCCCCCATCTCGCATCTTTCGCGACAGCCACTGTCGGCGCAAAGGTCCAATCAATTCCGGTGACGGCGACTTCGCGCGCTGTTGCCGTTCCAATATCGCGCATCAATGCCGGATTATTCCCAGCTCCTAGTCCAATATTGTGCGGGAAAACTGTTGCGCCGATTACATTATTATGTCCGTGAACCGCGTCAGTTCCCCACATAATTGGAATGGCTAAACGATTATCACCGGTATCCATTGACGCGCCGTGAAACAAGTTCGCCATATTCAGCCAAGCGCCAAGAGGACCATCGGCTTTATCCGTTGGCCAAGAGCCGCCGCCATTTAAAATAGATCCAATATGATATTTGGCCGCATCATCGGGCGAAATCGATTTGATTTCCGCCTGAATCATTTGCCCCACTTTTTGCTCAACGCTCATTTTTTCCAGCCACGCGTCTATTTTAGACTCGATAGAGGCATCCAAACTAATCGGACTTTTGACGGCAGGCCATGTCGAGGCTTCCGCTTTAGATGGAGAGCAGCCGCTAAGCACTGGGCTTGAACCAAGCGCAGCCATAAGGCCCGCCATAAGAATAGACTTATAGGTCATTTTGAATTCACCAAATCTGAGGGTGTGATACCGAATTACTGGAATTTAGCTCTGAGACGAAGACCGTAGGTTCGAGGCGTCGAGAAGAAACGCGTATTATCGAACTGCGTAATGATAATAGCTTGCTCTCTAACTTCATTCGTCAGGTTTGAAACATAGCCTTCAATCCGCCATTGTCCGTCATCGCCATGAGAATACCCCATACCCGCGTCGACGGTCCAATAGCCTCTGACCACGTCATCTAAACGCAGGTCTGGATTATCAGCGTTATTAAAATCAATTCCGTTGAAAATCGTCATATGCTGACTAGACCTGTAACCGAGAGATACAATGCCATCCAAAGTTCCAGATTTGACATCGACGGCTTTTGAAACAGAGCCGTTGAATTGCCACTCTGGTGTTCTAATCAATCGGTTGCCTTCAATGTTACGATCCACAGCGTTATCTGGGTCCACATCAGCTTGGAAGCGGCTATCCTGTACATCCTGAGATTCCACAAACCTCGCTTCAGCTAACCAAAGTAGTGTTGCGTCAAGGTTTAAATTGCCAGGCAATTGAAGCCCGCCCTCAAACTGCGCACCGTAAATTTCTGCATCCGAAGCATTAAAGGTAAAGGAAACAATATTTCCGCCTAGGCCCATTTGCTGCTCAGGTGTAAGCACAACCCCTTGTGTATCAATAATTTGAGCCGTCGAAAGTAAAGTTGTTGCCTGATAATCATCATAATCATAATAAAAGGCTGAGGCATTAAATGTCGCCTGATGCCCACCAATTTCAAATTCATTTTTAGATCCAAGTTCGAAGAGCGTCAGCGTTTCCGGATCATAAGTCGGTGCAATATCGCCTGTAATAAATTCGGTTGGTACGCCGCCCGTAATCTCTGGAGCCCCCCCTACAAATAGCGCTGCAGAGTTGGGAACCGTATCGTTAAATCCGCCAGATTTTGTGCCTCGCGAGATAAGACCGTAGATTAGATTATCTTCCGTAACATCATATTCACCCCGTAAACGCCAATCAACAAAATCATTGTCGAGGCTACCAGCCTGAAGCGTTATATCCGTGTTTTGCGGCACAACAACAGCAAATGATGTTCGACCAACAAGGGGCCCGAATACATCTGGGCCACCGCCATTAAACAAATCAGCCGTCGCCTGGCTGAAACAGCTTCCATTGCCAGTTCCGTCGAATCCAATCAGCGGGAAAGCACATGGTGGCCGATCTCCGAATGGAATTGGGTCTACGACTTCACCATTAGCAAAAATGTCATCTAATCCATCACGGGCTCCAAATGTGCGAACTCCATCAAAGTAAAAATCAATGACTTCTTGCGGACTTAACTGCCCATCCTCGTCCGTGTCAGGGTTAAAGATTGTACGATCAAAGGCCGCAAATTCAAACCCTTCGGTGCCAACACCCGTGGCAAAACAACAGCCAAAGCCATCTCCGCCGATGATGAAGGTTTGTCCGTAACGTGCATTGACACCAAATCGATCTTTGTGGTCATCCGTATAACGCAAACCGCCCGTCACGCGGACTTTATCCGTCAAAGCATATGTTGCATCGCCGTAAAATGAAAAACTGTCAGTGTCGGTAGTTTGATTAAACTCAACACCGGTAAAGAACGGATTTCTATCGCCGGTTGTCCCCAGGAATGTCCGCTGGTCTTCCTTAAAAATGAAAGCCCCAGCGGTCCAAGTTAACCGCTCATAATCATCGGAGAACAACCTAAATTCGTGGACTTGCGACTCGGAGTCGGCCTGAATATTCACACGCGAAAAATTATCAAATGTGGCCGGCGTTAAGAAATCTAACGCCCCCTCAAAATTTGGAGATGCCGGAGTTGCAAAGTCTCTATTATTTGAAAGATCACGGAGGGAGCCGATATATTCAGCATTCCAACCATTTCCTTCATAAAGAACATGAGCCTTAAGTCCGTAATGTTCCACATCTTCGCTTGGGGTGAATGCCCGGCCAAATACTTGGCGAGGGTCATCAATATCTTCAGCTAAAACCCCCTGTCCTAATGGGGCAGCGAAATTCGTGCCTGTATAGCCTGTACCACTATTTTCGAGGTAATCCGCTGTTAATGTAATACTCAAATTATCAACAGGTTTAACAAGTAATGCTGCCCGCGCACCGATGTCGTCAACCGCCTCGGCGACCCCAATACCTTCCTCCTCACAGGTAGGAATATCTAGGCCTAATTCATCACTACATGGCGTAATATTTTCATAATAGCTATCATGGCTAAGGTGATAGCCTGCCACACGCAAAGCTGCCTTTTCTCCCAGTGCCAAGTTCACGACACCTTCTGCCGAAAATTCACCAAAATTTCCGACCCCAACTTGGGCATGCGCTTCAGTTATGCCCAAACCGGGCTTCCAAGGGATTGCATTCACAGAACCTGCCGTTGCGTTTCGACCACGCAATGTTCCTTGTGGCCCGATATTCACCTCAACACGCTCAATATCAAAAAAAGCCGCGCCAAAACCAGCCGGTCGCGGTACGTAAACATCATTATAGTGGGTTGCTGCCGCAGGATCGCCGAGCTCAGTATTATTGGTTGAACCAACCCCGCGAATAAAGACTTCAATATTTCCGCCATTATTCGCGACTGACAATCCCGGAATTTTACCGTCTAATTCATTGACATTATTGATACCCAATAGGTTCAATTCCTCTCCGCTGATAACAGCAGCCGTACCCGCATAATCCTGCAAGGATTGTGTACGTCGCTCAACCGTTACAATGACTTGAGAGCTCCCATCTTCATTATCAATGATTTCAGTCGACTGCACTTGAGCGGTGGCTGGAGTCGCTGTCGCCAAGGCGATGATGAGCGCAATTCCTGAAATTCCGACCAATTTTAGATAGTTTTTTGGCGCCGTTCTGTCGTTTCGCATCATAATCCCCTTTGGAAACTCTTTTTTGTTAGACTTGCCTAAGAGGAAGCATTTTCCAAATACAAGCCAAATGCGATGAAATGGACTTCTGCTGCGGTGAATTGGAAATTTGGTCTTGTAATGAGTGTCAATACTACGATTAAAACTACAGTTAAAGGTCACGATACTCCCAAATCTTATAATGATTTCCCCACTAAACATCCCCGTGTTTGGATTTAATTTCGACTGCAATAATCGAAATGACGAATCGAAAAAAAAGGGAGCCGAATACAAAATACCTAATCAGAATGAAAACTCTTTTCGTTTAGATGCAAACGTAACCGGCACAGTCAAATATTACTGGCTTTCATAAACCCGCACCCAATCAATCAACACTGCATTGGGGAATGAGTCGGGATTGAAAGATTTTTCATTTCTACTATCTGGCAAGTCTCCGCCAACAGCGAGATTTATCATAAGATAAAATGATTTATCAAATGGAGCGAACTTATTTTCGCTTTTAGAAACAGCCTCTGTGAACCATTCTTTTTCTGTCACTGTGAAAAATTTTTGACCATCGACAAACCAATCCAACCGGTCCTCTGACCATTCAACTGCAAATACATGATAAGCGCTTGTTTTTTTAGATAAAATATTATGTTTAGATATGAATTTATTGTTAGGCCAAGGCTGGCCAAAATGTAGAGCAGCACTAGAACGATTTTCAGTTTTTGATGTTTCGCAACTATTACATTCAGCTCCGATATTTATAGCCTCCATTATATCAATTTCGCCGGAGAGTGGCCATTCACCATACTGATTATCTTCCGGTAACATCCAGAAAGCTGGCCAAGTACTTTGCCCATGTGGCAATTTTATCCGAGCTTCAAAACGTCCATATTTCCAATGCGCCAGACCTTTTGTTCTGACTTTGCCAGAGGTGTAACCTTGGGTAACAGAATTACCTCGTTCAGGCCAATCTTGTGGATATTTTAAACCCGTAAATGTTTCTCGTTTAGCTGTCAGTTTTAAAACACCATCGCTAACGTTAATGTTCTCTGAGCGGTTCGTATAGCATTGCCGCTCATTATTGCCCCCGCCCCAACAAGACGTTTCCGGAGTCCATTTTTCAAGATCAAGCTCCGTCCCATTAAATTCGTCAGACCAAACAAGTGTCCAGTTTTTATAGTCATCTACATTATCTGTATTTTTTGAAAACGCATCGCAAGCCGATAGAACCACCGCAGTCCCGACCATTATTAATAAATTCGCCGAGTCCATAATCACCCCCGCCCTGATTTAGAACTTTCGTCATCAGATATGCAAAAGCGCCTTCCTGTGACAAGCGTAAATCGGTGAGTGGGACTTTTCACGCGGTGAACGGGACTTTATTAGTGGCCTAAATCAATTTAGCTCTTAAAGCCGCTCCATAGCTGCGGCTGACTTTTAGACGTTGCCCCGTTTTCATAATGACGATGGCTTCGCCCTTTTGTGCTGATATTATTTCACTCACTTTATTTAAATTCACAATGGTTGACCGGTGAATTCTCTGAAAGTTTGTTTTCAACAATTCTAATTCAACGGACTTCAGCGTGGTTCTAATCAAATGTGTTTTTAACCCTTTATGTATGCAGACATAATCACCATCGGCCTCAATCCAATCAATTTCATTCTTATCTAAAAAAGCAATCTTATCATTATCTCGAACGATCAAAGACTGATCCTGCATCAAGTTCTCAGTTGATTTTAAGGCTGTTAAAATTTCAACCTTAGCAGCAGGCCTACCCTCGGCTTTCCGAGACATCTTAACACGCTCAACACTCTCGCGAATTTTTTCGTCATCTAGCGGCTTCAAAACATAATTGAGGGCCTTCACACGGAAAGCTTCTACAGCATATTCCGCATAAGCTGTCGTAAAAATAATCTTGGGTAATATATCTGTTTGGATCGCTTTAATCACTGAAAAGCCATCCATTTCCGGCATTTCAATGTCCAGAAACATGACATCAGGTGTATATTCTATAACCGCTTCAATAGCCTCAAAGCCATTTTTACATTCTGCAACAATATTCACGCCAATAATTTCATCTAATATCGCTGTTAGAAGGTTTCGTGCCAATGGTTCATCATCAACGATTATTGCTGTTAACATCAAACGCGCTCTGGAGATTTCATATAAGGGAATGACAATTTCACTTCTAACCCGCCTAAATCAGACACAGCATAATGCACATGCCCATCTTCCCCATAATGCGTTTTTATTCGACCTTCAATATTTTGAAGGCCAACACCTTTTTTGATCTTAGAAAGATCCATATTATGACCTGATTGAAGGCGTCCAGAATCAGCCACGGACAACTCAACCATCCCATCGATAAGACGTCCCATTAGGCGGATTTTCCCACCGTTCACTTGCCCTGCAATCGTATATTGCAAAGCGTTTTCGAAAAGTGGTTGTAAAATTAAAGCCGGTATTTGTGCATCAAAAATATTCTTATCAACATCAAAATCAGTTGTTAGGCGGTCAGTATATCGAACTTTTTCAATATCGAGATATAGCTTCAAGCTTTCCATTTCTTCGGCCAAGCTTACATCTACCAAACCTTCGCTTTCGAGTGATAATCGTAAAAAATGACTGAGCTGCGAAATCATTTTACGAGCTTGATCAGACCGTTCTGTTTTCACGAGTGCTGAAATTGAGTTCAATGTATTAAAAAGGAAATGCGGGTTGAGTTGATAGCGCAACATTTTCATTTGGGCTTCGCGCGATAAGTTTTCTGCCTCCACGCGTCGTAATCGTTCTGTTTCGGCATATTCTCTCTCGGCAGCAATCGCCGTATAGGCTTGCATAATATAATAGAGCGCAGCCCAAAGGCCGAAAATCAAAAGAGCCGTAAAATACCACCCTCCAAAATCTTTCCATATATCCGGCGCGGTCAGCATAAAATCAAACGTTGCCATTCGAAGAATATTCCAAAGAAAAGCGACAATCCCAATAACAAATAAATGCGCGAGAACGCGTTTAATGACACCTCCGCGGTTAGCGAAAGGTAAGGTCAGAGCCAAAGGCCATGTCACAATTGCACCAGTTGCCGCTTGGAGACCAATATGCACGACATGCATCCACTGAGGATTTCCGTACCATAACGTCAAAGATAAAAAAGATAAGACGCAAAACAAAAACCAAGCAATAAACTGAATTCCCCACCACGGCAGAGAGATAGCTTTTGCAAAATCGTCTTGTTTAAAGTTTGAATATGGCAAATTGTAAATCACCCAGCTTCGTTAGGTTCACGGCCTCTTTTATGAAACGCTACTGCCCATAGATGAGAAAGTCCATTTATGACTTTACCACGACAACGCCGTATGTGCCTTCCGTTGGTGAGGTACCCTCTTTACTAATTGTTGTTCAAAACGCCACTCCATTCTAAGCCTAACACCGGGAGATATTCGGCAAGGCATGCGCGTTGTAGCGCGCCTTATACGCTACCAAGGCGACCAATTTTGGCCGCTTATGGAGCGTTTAAAACGAGAATTAAGAGAGCTAGAAGACCACGAAAAACTCCTCGCAGAGCTCCTAAATGACGGCTCAAAAGCCTAACTTCATTCTAAAAGCGGCAGGCTTTTTATGAAGCTATCTGTTAGAGGGTGGACGATTTTCAAAAGTTCTTTTTGCCGATAAGCAAGCGATCCACCATCTCCATATTGCGGCCTATTGTTCTTGTGGCCCATCAATGTGCAGCGCAATCCATAGTCTAAACCCGCCTCTTGCATGCGTTTCTCAAAGGCGTGCCGGAAGCTGTAAATACGGTGCTTATCGGTCGGCATCAGGCCCCTGCTATGAAAGGCTTTGAGCAAGGCTGCGGATAAAGAATTGCCTCGATCATGGTAACGAGCGAAGCCATTTGGAGCACGTTTAAAGGCCTCAAGGGATACACCTACCAATGGAATATCACGGCTAGATGCGGCGGATTTGAGTTCCCGATTTGCAGTTGGCCTGATACGGATATGCGGTATCTCGACATTCAAACATATGTTCTCAGGCTTCAAATTTGCGATCTCACTAGGCCTGCACCCTGTCTCAATCAAAGCATAGGCAATGAGTTGAGCCTCAGGGTTTATACCTTCCAGAGCCCGTGGCTTCAGAAGCTTACCCTGAACCCAAACATCTGGAAATGAAGGCGTGGATTCAATCGGAGTGTCTTTAAACCTTAGCTTACGGAACGGGTTTTCGCGGTCCTCCTCTCCCTGATAAGTCCAATATTCTCGAAATAGCTGGCGAAGGTTTCCTAGTTCTCTGTTTGCGCTATTTGGACGATAGGTGCGGCCCACTTGGTTGTCAGGTCGTAGCCTTTCACTCCACCAATCAAAAAACGCGCGACCATGTTTTCGGTCAAGCTCATCCATGGTGAGGTTTCCGCATAGAGCCACAAAATGCTCTACAGAGCGGGATTTAGTCGCACGCCACCTAACGATTTGCTCCGGTGATTTGCGGCTTGTTTCGCCGATACTGAGTTTGTCGCAGTAGAGCTTAAAGGCATCACGGATCGTATCTTTCGGGCGCTCTATCTTGCCCATCACGGCCTCGACTTCACTATCCTTCTGCTCTTTACCATCCATGTAGTTTAATCGTTCCAGAAGTTCTTTCGACGGGGAAAGCTCTACGATTTTGGTGAGAGGCTTAAAGTCAAACCCAACCTCCTTAACGCGACGCCGCGCAGACCTGTAACGGCACAGCTCAATTGTTTCGGGGGCATCGATGCCGAATTTCTGCGCAAGGGCAGTTTCCCAAAAATGCTCATCGGCATCCATCCTGATATCTCGTCGTTCGCGTGCGACGCTTAGGGAGTCGGTATGAAGAGCCGCTTTTACGCGGCGGCCGCTATCAATCTCCCGATATCGAGACGGGACGCGCCTCACATAATACCAGCAGTGGCCGCGTTGTTCGAGATAATGGTTTCGGCGAATGGACATGACTCATTGTACCTCAGTCTGGACCCCAAAACGCACCCCATTTTAAGAGGACGTAAGAAGTCGGTTTAGGACAACATCAAAAAACCTATGTTTTTTAATAACTTAGAGGATAAATAAATCGAGTTTATGGCGCACCGGGGATGGATATTGCTTATGTTCGTAGCTGTCCCTCAAAGTACTCCACAATAAACTAATAGTTTATAAGTTATTGAAATATATAGTCTTTTCATTCCATAGTGTCCGTGATAGTCTCTCTGTATACACACTTAAAAAGTATACACGAAAGTATGCACGATATGATATTCATGACGGATTGTTGGTGCAGATGAGAGGTCTCCATAGGCTCACTCACCAAGAAATCAAAAAAACGAATAAGCTCAAAATGCTCTCTGACGGGGGTAACTTGTATCTGCTTGTAAAGTCTCCCACTGCAAAGTCGTGGATTTACAAGTGGACTCGCAACAAAGCGCGCCGTCAATTCGCCCTTGGGTCTTATAGAGACGTGCCTTTAGCAGTAGCACGTGAGATGGCCTCTAAAGCTAGAGAAGCCATCGCACAGGGTAAAGACCCTCAGAAAGCAATATGGCCGACCCCGGAAAAAACTTTCAAAGAGGCTTCAATGGCTTGCGTGGAGGCCCGCCAGCTGCGCTGGAAGGAAGGCGGAAAGACGCGGAATAAGTGGCAGAGGACAATATCTCATTATTGCGGGCATTTAAAATCTCGTCCGATTTCATCAATCACGCGTGAAGATATTCTGCATCTTCTCAAACCAGTTTGGTTGAAGACACCTGAAACCGGTAGAATTGTGCGCGGCCATTTGGAAATCATTTTCAACTACGCCAAAGGTCGTGGCTGGTATCAAGGTGAAAACCCAGCCATCTGGAAAGGCGGCCTAGAGGCCGTTCTGCCGACACGCAATCGGCATGATATAAAACATCACGCTGCAATGGATTACGTAGATATTCCTTCGTTCTTAGAGAAATTAAGAAACCGCGACGCGATGGCCGCCCGCGCTTTAGAATTTTGTATTCTGACGGGAACGAGGACAAGCGAAACCTTGTTAGCTAACTTTAATGAGTTTGACCTCGATAAAGGCCTTTGGTCTCTGCCCCCAAAGCGGACAAAGACGGGCATTAAGCATGTCGTACCTCTATCAGCACGCGCCGTAGAAATTGTTGTGCAGATGCAATTACACGCCCAATCCGAATATGTTTTTCCGGGTCGCGATGCCAACAAACCCCTCTCGCAAATGTCTATGATGATGCTTTTGCGTCGAATGAAAATTCTGGATGTCACCGTTCATGGATTCCGCAGCTCATTTAGGGATTGGGCTGGAGACGAAACAGAACACCCAAGAGATTTAGTAGAGCTGTGCCTTGGCCATACCGTTGGTGATAAAGTTGAGAGGGCCTATCGCCGCAGGACTGCCTTGGAAAGGCGGGCGCGGATTATGCAGGATTGGGCAGATTGGTGCGGGGGAGAAAATGGCAACAACCAAGTCATCAAACTCTTCGGCTGAAGCGCTGAGTATGTCCATCGCTTTGTTAAAATTGCATGCCGTTATTGCAAGGCACGAGACCTATAAAATCATGGCACGTATAACCGAGCTTGAAAGAAAAAAAGCAGGGGAAAAAGACTTACTATTACTTTTTGCAAAAACTGTTGGTTTACACATTCATCCGGACGAATTTTTAGGTGAGCTTAAAGAAGCTTCGCTTCGTTTCTTGGATATTAAGTTGGATAACGAAACAGATTCTGAGCAATGGGCGCATATCGGCAAGACAGCCATGCTCCTTCAAATGGCCGAAAAAGGTGAAGCCGCGTGGAAACGGGGCGGAAAACATAACAAAGCTGGAAAAGATAAAGATATCTCGGACAGGTTACCCTTCCGACGGGCTACAGTTCTCCTCGCCTTTAGAGCTGTAAAACATTTTGAAAAGTCGACCAATGAAGCCATTTTTCAGCTATTTTGGACTGACCAGCACACCCTATCCGCTAAAGCCGCTTTAGCTAAAAAGGCCGTTACTGATTGGGCAAAAATTCCACCTATCTCAGTTACAGATAATGTCGAAAAAGCCAAGCAATTAGCTAGAGGTACGAACCAGTATATGGATGATGCTCATTTGTTCTTGAACCGCTTTCGGGATTAAGTGACAATAATGCATGGTTGAAACTTCTGACTATGCCCATGGCGGCGACCAAACAAAATTATCGGAAATTGCCACCGCAATTTATGGCGGATACTCCGAAATGCTTTTAGCACATGGCTGGGAAAGAACTGACGGCCCCATCATGAATGATGTTTCAAGAGGGGTTAAAAGTCGTTATGGCGGAATCAGAGAGTTAGAGAAGTTATATATTGAGGGGCTATTAGAAGCTTCTCCTCTCCTTACAAACTCATCTGTATGGATAACCTCGTTTTGGGGATGGAGTCCCGAGAATTGGGGTGGCGTAGGGTTTTCCAAAGAAGGTCGCCTCAACACTATTTCCGAAAAAACGACAAGCCCCTTCCTGATGGTTATCTATGTTACAGAAAACACCCCCGAAAAACATTTCAAGCATCTTGCTGGCAAAGTAGTCGGTTACTACGAACTTTCTCATCAGAGGGTGATGAAAGAGAATATCGTTACACCTCATTTTTATAATCGAGCTGACCCGGAGAAGTGGAGATATTCTTTCAAAGCCCTTAGAGCCTGGACCATACCAGAGGAGTTTATGCCCTCTATAAGAGACTTTTACCCAGACATTCACGAGAAAGGGTTGGCGCAATCCGTAAGTACGTGGGCTGCGGAATTACCGGAAAAGCAATCAAAACTTCTCTCCACAATCCCTTGCCGACTTATTGATGTTTATCCTCAAAATGGAGATTCAGTTGTCCACCCGATAGAGCTTCCAACAAGCCATAAAAAATATGTTGGCGGTGGAGCTGGACGTAGGCGTGGATACACAGTCGGTGAACCTCAAGAAACAGAAAAAGAATTATATCTTTTAAAGCTCTCTGGAGATGCGAGTAAATTTCTGCACAAAGATATTGGCAAAAAATCTATCTATAAAATCGGTTTATCAATGTCCCCGACATCTCGTCAAAGTGCTTTGAATAAATCCTTTCCTAAAATAACCGAAGGGCTCAACACCGCTTTTCATTGGGAATTATACAAAACTTCAACAGGCTCGGGATATAATAAATTCCCTGATTTTAAATCAGCCGAGAATGCAGAACGTGCTGTAAAAAAATATTTAGCGCTTGAATCCAAAAACTCAGAATACCTTGGGGGAGAGATATACGCTACAGATGAAGCGGAGATAAAAAAAATCTGGAATAGTGTTCACGATGAAAAACAGACATTAAATTAAAAATAAAATCTTGGAGTAACTTAAGTGGGAAACGCAAAACGTCGACTTGAAAACATGAAGGCTATGCACCCTAGATGCTGTTTATGCGCTGAAGGCAACCCAACTGAATCAATCGAACATGCTCCGCCAAAGGTGATGTTTTGGCACAAGCACAGGCCAAAAGGCTTCGAGGTTCCAGCTTGCAAAAGATGCAATGAAAATTCGAGCAACGCCGACCAGCTTGCCGCTTTTATCGCATTGTCACAAAGCAACCGTGGTGACGACTTCACTCAAGAAGAATCGGATTACTTCGATAAAGTTATGAGGGGCGTGAATAACAATATCGGAAATATAAAGGACATTCTTAAGCTCGGCAAAGAAAGTGGAATCTATGGTGCAATCCACTATGACCATGATGAACTATTTAAGAAGCACTTAGGCCCTTGGGCCGCCAAGCAAACATTGGCACACTGGTTTGATATCACGGGTGGGCGTATCTTATCTTCGAATGGTCTTGTCGCGGTTAGATGGCAGACTAACTATGAATTAGCATTCAGTCAGGAGTTTTCCGACTTGATTTTGAAGCTCGAAAAAATAGCCGAGCTAAAAGCTGGCAGTTGGTCTGTTCTTGACCAGTTTTTATTGAGATACTCCTTAAACACTGAAGAAGGAATATTTGCTATTTTTGCGGCTTACCATAATTGTGGCTTCATCGGATTTCTTATCGAAGACAGGTCCAAGTTAAAAGGCCGCACGCTCAAAATATTGGGTAACCGAGGTTCAGCATATTTTCCATGCAAAACGAATGGACTAACAGAGTTTCAACTTTAATTTTCTTTGAAAATGGCAAGTAAAAGATTCCGAGATAAGCAATGCATATATTGCAATGAAGTTCCCTCAACGGCTACTGGCGACCATCTTATAGCTAGAGCGTTCTTTCTTGTTTCAGACCGAGATAATTTACCCAAGGTTCCATGTTGTAAAAACTGCAATGGAGAGAAGTCTGCTCTTGAGCATTATCTCTCATCTGTGATGCTTTTAGGCGGGCGACATGAACCGAATGTCGAGGCCCTAAAACTATCAGAGCGACGGTTAGAGAAGAACCTCAAGCTTAAGCGTGAATTAGGCTCAAAATCGGGAATTATCCATAGAGCGCCTTTCAAAGATGGTGAAGGCAGGTTCGGTGTACCCTTTGACGCAACAAAGCTCGTTAAATACTCTCGCTGGGTCGCAGTTGGCCTGAATTGGATTCATGGTGGAGACAAATTTTCTGAAATCAAAACCGTTGATATAAAGTGCGTCCAGATTACCCAACATGGCGATGAGCTTTTAAAAAACCTAATTCAATCAGGCGACAATATCCTTGGTGAAAATTTGGGTCGAGGCACTTTTGAATATTCTGGTGTCGTTTTTTCTGATGGGTCAAATTATTGCTCTATTTGGAGGTTTAGTTTTTTGGGTGGCTTTAGAACAACTGACCGCGCCTCAAATGACTCTGAGGCAATTTGGGCTCTAAGTGGAAATAATGAAATGATGTCAGAATTAAAGAACTTTGTGGACTTTAAGGGATAAATTTCAAAAAATCCGAATTTCGATTTTTACGCCACGCAATTATGGACGCCGACATTTACGTGTGAATAGTGGGGGGCGCTCTGGGACATTCTCAAGAGCGCGTTAGGGCCGCGAAGCCTTATAAGGAAACTTTTCCCGTGAAAATTTGTGTAACAGTGAATGAGGCCTGCGATATGTTGAGCCTCGGTCGGTCGACGCTGTATCGTTTGATAAGTGAGGGAAAACTTCACCCTAAAAAAGTAGGAAACCGAACCCTTTTCCTCATTTCAGACTTGGAAGCCTTCATTGAAGAATGCCCGGAGGTGAACGGTGCCCTGTAATGTTGAAAATGGCTCTAATGCCTCAAAGAATTTCAAACCCTCGGATTATATGGAGCCTAGCCCCTTCGAGAGCGACGCCGGAAATTATATCGGCAAAGACCCCAGAAAATTATCCAAAGCCATGCTCGATGCTTTGGGAGGGCCTCAGAACCCTATCAAAGCCATCAGGGCGCATTGCATTGATTGTTCCGGGGGCTCCGCAGGTGAAGTACGAAAATGTACCGCTAACCAATGTCCATTGTGGACATTCCGTATGAGTAAAAATGTTCACCACAAACGGTCTAAGAAATTGGAGGCGTAAGATGCAGCCAACTATTATTGGCAACGGCAAACCGTTCATCTCACCAATTTCGCATGAGGAATATGACTGCGCTGCGTTTCAGGCCCTTCGACCCAATGAGGTTGCAGTCTATCTGGCTATGAGACGAAGGTATAATGGCCAGAACAATGGACGAATAGCCTACTCCTCTGGTCAAGCAGGCAAAGCCTGTGGGATGAGTAGGTCTACAGGCGGCAGGGCACTCTCACGGTTGCGTAAATTGGGATTTCTCCATGTATGCGCGCCGTCTGCAAATGGCAAAGCAAATGAATATGAACTTACAGCGTTTCCACTACAAAAGTGTCGTCCAAATGAGATTAAAACGGGCAGATGCCTTTTTATGGATTGGAGGCCAAAGCCAAATCAGCGTCCCACAGGTGAACCGTCCCAGACATCAAATGTGGTGAGTTTGGACAGTTTCCGAGTAAGGCATATATAAGTAACCCACCCATGACACAGGGTAAGCATCTCACCCGTGGCCTATTGTTCATTTACTTACGCGGTTGTACCGTAGGTACAAGGTAGAGATTATTGACATTCTGCGCTATGTTAAGCGCGGCTCTTCTAATAAGGCTTTCCATTGTTTGAGTCGGCTAGGCGGCTCTCTTACTTGAAGTCCACAATTCAATTAACTTTAGAGCAGCCTCCTCTGAAGCTGCTTTTGCCAGAACAATTATTCCGCCCAAGATGGGTCTCTCATCAACTTCATAAATGAAGTATCCGTGGTCATCGCCAAGATTTTCAATCTTTGAGTTGTATATTGTAGTTTTTGCAAGTGTTGATATACAGATAGAGCGGTGTTCGTCTATTTTATCTACAACATAAAGGTCATCCATCATGGCTCGTAATCCTCATATTATAACCAACGACACGCCGCGAATTTCAGCAAATGAGCTCGCTAAGTATATGCTAGCGTCTGAAACAGGCAAGCTAGGTGTTATTCGCAATGCAATACGCTCAACTACGGCTGCGCGTGTTCGCTACAAACCTGCGCGTGATTGCATTAAGGCTTTCTTATCATCAGAGCATAAAAATGTCGCGGATATACATGCCAAAATAGCTACCCTCCAAGCTATCGTAGACGACCAAGCCGCGTCTGCGTTTGCCAAAGAGGACTCTCAATATTCTATAGATGCATTGAATTCGTTTTTAGGCTTAAGGAACCAATTGGGACCTTATACGTACACAGTCGTTCCGGCGAGAGGTCAGCCCCATCTTAATCTACATGGCGTTGATGTTAGCGTTAATTTGGATTTGACCGCAGAGAGAACCTACAAAGGTAAGAAACAAATAGGTGGCGTGATATTGAGATTATCAAAATCTGGTAGTGGCACGCCCGCCGCTGTCGCCAAACGAGAAGACATGGGGCGTTACGTCGCCACTTTAGCTCACATTCGCGCCGCCCAAAATTCTGAAAACGCGTACAGAGGTATGTCCTGCTCCATAGACGCCCAGTTTGGACAGGCGCTATATTGCCCGCCTGCATTTACCCAGCGGGTGCAGAACTTAGAAAATGCTTGCCGATTTATTGCCGGGATGTGGGATGGAATTAAAGACGAAATAGATAATGGTTAGGTAAAGGACGTGGGTCACCACATTTACCAGAAAGCATAGTTCGCGACGGACTAATTTTCGAAAATTCTAACTATTCTAGAGGTGAAAGTATGCATCAAAGTATGCATTAAACAATCACCACGCAAAAAAACCTATACATATCATAGGGATGTTTTGAGAGAATGGCGCACCGGGGAGGATTCGAACCCCCGACCCCTTGATTCGTAGTCAAGTAC
>CAZKHC010000003.1:0-16073 GCA_964552135.1 uncultured Algimonas sp.
GATTCTAACAGCGGAAAGAGCGGCGCGCCGCCGCGCCATTTTTCGAAGAATGTCGGCAAGAGACCAAGCGGTTTATAACCCAGTCCGAACATCACCCCATAGATTGCGCCCCACACACCTGCCGCACTCAGAAAAAGTTTGAGAGCTTGTTTTGGCCGTAGATAAAATAAGTAAGGACCGACAATGACGGCGGGTAAAAACTTTGTTGTCGCGCTGAGGCCGATGAGAACGCCCGCCAGCCAGATTTTCTCTTTCTCAATGCACAGTAATCCTGCAGTAATACCCAGAACGCTGAAGATATCTAAATGCGCGCCAATTTGCCCCTCGAATAATAAAACCGGGCTTAAGGCGATAAGATAAAAATGACGCTGCAATTGCCGCAGGATGAGCAATTTATAGGTCAGGATGAGGGTCAAGATGACGGCGGCGACCGTCAAAATTTTCCAAACCCAAATGCCGTAGCTTGGTCCCGTCAGCGCGCAGAGCGCAAAGAGTGACAAGCCTCCCGGCGGATAGAGTGTGGGATATTTGGCGTGTTCTTCCGGCGTTGGCCAGAGGCGGCGAAGGTCGGCCGCAGCTGGGTCGTTCGGCGCGGTTACATAAGGGTCGAGACCTGAGAGGAAAACCGCGCCGTCCCAAAGGTAACGCTCGGAGTCATTGGAGGTGTAGGGCGGGGCAAAACCGAGGCAGATGCAGGCTATCAGAGCAAGGAGAAGCGCGGCGCGCGGCGTGATAATCTCGCTGCGCCACGCGATGATAGAAAGCGCCGTCATTGCCAAAAAGATGACGATATAAGCTGTACCAATAGCCGCCGGAAAGAGGTGTGGCAGGCAGGTGATTGCGGCGATCAACGCAAGTACGCCCACGCAAAATGTCAGGCTTCGCCACTCGGGCGGGTTCATACGCGCCTTTGATATCCCAGTCGGAACATCATCCTTTCATTCGGCAATAAGAAGCAAATTTGCGGGTTTCGCAAATGCAGCTGTGTCAGTTGCAATAGCGTTATTGATATTGGCTTGTGCGGCGTGTTTTGCCTGCGCCCGCGCTTCTTTCAAACTTAACAAAGATGTATAGAAAAACCCTATGGCAAAGAGCGCTAGGAAGGGTGTGACAATCCAATAGGCTTTATATAGCGCCCAGACCAAAAAGCCCGTATAGAGCAAAGCCAGGAAAAGCTCGCAATAGGTCGCCCAACTTTCACTTTTGGCTTTATAGCTTAGGTTGAGGGACGCTTGGACATGACCACTTCCGATTTTTGGCGTTCGGTTAAATCCGGTTTTATATCCCACCAAGGCTTCGATAACTGCGCGGCCATTGTTCACGCCGAGGCCAATAGATGTGGCTAGCAAAGCTGGCAGAATGAAGATCTTATCCAACACTTTTCCATAGAGGCGCTTCTGTCCGCTCAGAAAGAAATAGGCATGGCTTAGGGACGCAAATGCAAAGATGGGGATGTCCAGCCAAGCGAGCAAGTTTGGTTCCATCTGCTGGCGAATATGAACAGTCGGCAAAAGGAAGAACAGACTGTCCACGAACATCAGAAGATAGGTGATATTGGCGGTAAGATGCAGGCTGGCCTCGACCTTATTCGAAAGCGGTACTTTCGCTTTCCAGATCGTCCGAAGAATTTTCTTCATGACTTCAATTGTACCCTTTGCCCAGCGGTGCTGCTGCGTTTTAAAGGCCGTCATATTTTCTGGAATTTCACTCGGGCAAAAAATATCGGGACAATAAACAAATTTCCAACCCTTTAATTGCGCGCGGTAGCTTAAATCCGTGTCTTCCGTGAGCGTGTCGGCGTTCCAGCCGCCAGCATCAAGAATAGCCGCTTTTCGCCAAACGCCTGCCGTACCGTTGAAGTTAAAATATACACCTTTGCCAAATCGCGTGACTTGCTCCACGCCAAAATGCGCGTCCAGCATAATGGTTTGAAGCTTCGTCAACATATTTGTTTTGGTGTTAAGGTAACTCCACCGGCTTTGGACTAAACCCGTTTTAGGGTTCTTGAAGTGCGGCATGGTTTTGGTCAGAAAATCAAGTTCTGGAATAAAATCCGCATCAAAAATCGCAATGAATTCACCTTTAACATCGTCCATTGCATCGGCGAGCGCGCCCGCTTTATAACCGTGTCGATTAGTCCGGCGTATATGATCAATATCAAACCCCAGCGCCTTATAATGCGCGACCCGTTCGGCCATAATCTCAACGCTTTCATCGGTGGAATCGTCGATGACTTGAATTTGCAATTTGTCGATAGGGTAGTCGAATTTTGCGACTTGATCGACGATGCGGGCTGCCACAAATTTCTCGTTGTACAGCGGAATTTGAATCGTCACGACAGGTCGAAAATTCGGATCTGGCGCAATAGATTTTTGCGCCTCTCTCACTTCTTTCATCAATCGTTTCGCGGCCAAGCTATGATAAATACGGTGCGCACCATAAAGGCATAGAATCGACACAAGTGCATAATGCACAGAAAGAATGAGGACGGCGACAAAGGACACGAAAGGCTTTCTTTAGAAAGAGGAGACGATAGCGAATTGGATGTTTGTGCCGCTTAGCGTGTTATCGCCGTAAATCGCCGTTGTTCCGGTTATTTCGGCCGCAAAGCCATTCCCGATTTTATATCCCGCCGTATATTCTAGCCGTCCTAGGTCAAATTCTAACGGAAGTTGCGGGTTTAGCGTCGTCGTTGCAATCAACGGAATTCCACCTGTTATCGGGTTTGTTCCGGTCCCGGTCGTCGGGGTGGACACATCTATATTGGAGCTTTGGGCGGCATGGATACCGTCTAACTTTGTTCGCAGGTAAACATCGTCGCTGAGATCAAACCCATATTCGACGAGGAAACGAAACTCATCTACGGGATCATCCGTTCGAACGCGATAGCCGAGTTCCAGCCCGCCATAACCAAGATCGCCAAAGGATTTTCCGAAAAGGACTTTGCCTTCGAAATCTTCTTGGCCATTGCCGAGGGGGAGTTCAGAATCCGCGTCATAAAGATAAGGCGCTTTAAAAAGCCCTTGAACAGAGACAATGACGGGGCCTTCAATGAGACTGTATTTCAATCCCAGATCAATATCGCCGACGCCCGTGCCTGATGTTTCTACGCCGTCCGCTCGATTTTCCAAATCTGTGAGGGAGCCTGTGGCGAAAAAAGTAAGGTCATCACGGACACCATGTTCCCAATATACATTGAAATTGGTATTGCGGAAATTCTCAAAGCTACCTTCGTCGCCAAACCTGCTGCTCGTCTCGAAATGGTTCACGGCGCCTTTAAGGTAATTATCGCCTTTTTTTGCTGTCCAAGCGCCGGCGAAAGCGGAGCTGGGGATCAAAAGCCCAAGGGCGGCTAGGGGGATAGCTTTTAGCAAAGTGGTCTTCATGGTTTCTCTCCTGGGGGCAGACGTCGTTTCTTGCGGCTGCTGACTAGCTTCCGCATAGAGAATGTTGTCGAAATTGCTTCTCACAATGATTGACGTATCGGTCACAAAAATTTCAATTGAAGTTGATTGATACTTTCAATCTCTCTTGATGTGAAAATGCGTATTGCTGTGGGCAGAGAGACGCGATCGATTAGCCCCTATCCACACCTGCTGTTGCGTCCTATATCCAGTCAATGTTCACGGACCTGTATAATACGGATATCCTTTCGCTTTCGGCGACTTTGGAAAATGCTGCGCTATCCTCGCCGGACGGAACGGCGCGGAAAGTCTCCAAGCTTTGCGGCTCATGGCTAGAAATCGATTTGCTGATTAACGACGATAAAGTCTCTGACTGTGCGTTACGGGTTCAAGCCTGCGCTCTTGGCCAAGCCAGCGCGGCGATTTTGAAAGAGTCCATTGTCGGGGCATCTCTGGCGGAGCTCATCGCGGCGCGGGACGGTTTGCGGGCTATGCTGAAAGACGGCGGGGATACGCCGACAGGGCGGTTTGAGAAATTGGCTCTGCTGGCAGGTGTCGCCAATTACCCAGCCCGCCACACCTCAACACTTTTAGCTTTCGACGCTGCCATTGCGGCATTTGAAGCGGCGCAAGCCGCATGAAACTGATATCGAGATTGATTAGCCTGCCGATGTTTGCGGCGCTGAAACTCTATAAGTGGTTTATCTCGCCGGTTTTGCATGTCTTGGGCGTGCGCTGCCGTCATTATCCGTCCTGTTCCACCTATTCCCAGCACGCGATTGAACGGCACGGCCCGTGGTATGGCGGGTGGATGACTTTGGCTCGGCTGCTACGCTGTCAGCCTTGGGGCACAGATGGGGTTGATAATGTGCCTAAAAACATTACCACGCCTCCTATATATGCTCCTTGGCGCGCAGCCTTGTGGACGAAGACACATTCGGATGATTGAACATGACCGTCACATTGACATTTCCAGACGGAGCGACTCGCGATTATGAGTCCGGCACGACTGCCATGCAGGTCGCCAAGAAAATCTCTAAAGGATTAGCCAAGCAGGTCCTCGCGGCCAAGCTGGACGGGACATTGGTCGATGCGAGTTTGCCGATTGAGGCGGATGCAAAGATTGAACTCGTCACAGCCAAAGACCCAGAAGGGCTTGAGCTCATCCGCCATGACGCTGCGCATGTGCTCGCGGAAGCCGTGCAAGAGCTTTTCCCCGGAACGCAAGTCACCATTGGCCCTGTCATTGAAAACGGCTTTTATTACGACTTCCACCGCGATGAACCGTTTAGCGCGGATGACTTTGCGGCAATTGAAAAGAAGATGAGTTTCATCATCAACCGCAATGATAAATTCGTTCGCGAAGTCATGGACCGTAATGAGGCCATCAAACTCTTCCGCGGCATGGGAGAAGAATTTAAGGCTGAACTCATTGAAGATTTGCCTGAGAGCGAGACCATCACGGTCTATAAGCAAGGCAAATGGTTTGATCTCTGCCGAGGCCCGCATTTGCCGAGCACAGGCAAGATTGGCAAAGCTTTTAAGCTGATGAAACTGGCGGGCGCCTATTGGCGCGGCGATAGTAATAATCCGCAGCTTCAGCGGATTTACGGCACGGCTTGGGCAACACAAGAAGACCTCGACGCGCATCTCAAGCAAATCGAAGAAGCCGAAGCGCGCGATCATCGCCGTCTTGGGAAGCAGCTTGAGCTTTTCCATTTCCAGGAAGAAGCCCAAGGGCAGGCGTTCTGGCACCCGAACGGCTGGACGCTTTATACGGCGCTGCGAGATTATATGTCCCGACGCCAACGGGAATATGGCTATCAGGAAATCAAAACGCCGCAGATGATGGACCGTAAATTTTGGGAAGCCTCGGGCCATTGGGCGAAATATCGTGAGAATATGTTTGTCGCGGAAATTGCCGAGGAAGATAAAGTTCTCGCGCTTAAGCCCATGAATTGCCCCTGTCATATTCAGGTCTTTAATCAGGGCCAGAAATCCTACCGCGACCTGCCTATTCGTTTTGCTGAATTTGGGTCCTGCCACCGCTATGAACCATCAGGTGCGCTCCACGGATTGATGCGCGTGCGCGGCTTTGTTCAAGATGACGGGCATATATTCTGCACGCTGGATCAGGTCACTGATGAGGTCAAAGGTTTCACTGAGCTATTGAAATCGGTTTATGCTGATCTTGGCTTTGATGATGTAAAGGTCAAATTCTCCACGCGTCCAGATGTGCGCGTTGGATCGGATGAATATTGGGACCAGGCCGAGGCGGCTCTGAAAGAAGCGGCCGATGCATCCGGTCTTGAAGTTGAACTCAACGAGGGCGACGGCGCGTTTTACGGTCCGAAGCTAGATTTTGTCCTGCGCGACGCGATTGGGCGTGAATGGCAGGCTGGTACCATTCAATTGGACCCTAATACGCCAGAGCGCCTAAACGCGAATTATGTCGGCGATGATGATAAGAAACATGCACCGGTTATGCTTCACCGCGCGGTGCTAGGATCCTTTGAGCGGTTCCTCGGGATTCTCATTGAAAATTATGCAGGCAAATTCCCCCTCTGGCTCTCTCCGGTTCAGGTCGTTGTCGCGACGATTACGTCGGATACAGATGATTACGCGAAAGAGGTCTTGGCGAAATTGAAAGCAGCTGGGCTTCGCGCCGAGCTCGATATTCGCAATGAGAAGATTAATTATAAAATCCGCGAACTCTCCGCAGATCGCAAAATCCCTGCGATTGCTGTTGTTGGCCGTAAAGAAATGGACGAAGGCAAACTTGCCATTCGCCGCCTCGGTTCGCGCGATCAAAATATAATCACCGTTGAAGAGGCGATAAGCAGTTTTGTCGCTGAGGCGATGCCGCCAGATATGCGCCGCAAATAATATGCGGCAAGCCTTAGGCAAAGGTCTAAATGGCGTGTCCCAAGGCACGCTTTGGCTGGCCGTTTTACTTACGCCGATTGTAGCTTTGGCCGGCGGATTAGGATTTCAAGCGACTTTAGGCATTCTGGGACTTTCGGCGGCTCTGACTTGGGCCGCTGACCGAACAGGTGCAGATTATTTGCGGGACTACTGGCCTATATGCCTTTTGGTTTTTGCCGCTTGGGGGGGGGTGTCAACGCTTTGGAGCCCTCACGAGGGTAAAAATGCGGCACTCCTTTTTGGTCTAACTATACCGCTTTTATTTGTCCCCTTGGTTTTCTTGCGCCTGACCGCTCGCGGACGAAATGCATTGAGCTGGGCCGCAATCGGCGTTGGGCTATTGGGAGTGGCTTTGCTCCTTATCGATTCAGCTAGCGGATTTGCGCTGTCGTTTTTGGCGGATCCTGTGCCGCCCGGCGGCGATCCAGAACTGAGGCGCGGAAATGCGGAAATGAATGTCGGGCGCGGGCAGGTGAGTTATATTCATTTGCTCTGGCCAATTGCTGGAATCCTTATCGTAAAATTGAAAAAAGGCTGGATGTTAGCGGGTTTATGTTTCCTTGGACTGGCAGCGTCCGCGCATTTCAACAATCTATCGATTATATTCCCAACACTTTTTATTGCTTTTGGCGTCGCAGCCATTGCGTGGAAATGGCCGCGCATGGGTTTGATGCTCGCCTTTTTCATCGCCATCGCGAGCCTCGCTTTCGCGCCCATATTGGGCGGGTTGTCTGGACTGATAAATGAAGAAACTATGCGCCAACTCCCGCTTTCTTGGGAACATCGTGTCCGGATGTGGGCTTATAGCTGGGAGCTCATCCAGCAGGCGCCTTGGATTGGGCACGGATTTGACTCCTCGCGTGTCTTCGATGAGCTGACATTCCGAGCACCGGACGGCCGCGATATTATGGTCATGTCCATGCATCCTCACAATGTGGGTTTGCAAATTTGGCTGGAAACTGGGTTGATTGGCGTTCTTTTGGCTGTAGGTTTTTTGTTGGCGCTTTCGAAAGCGGTCCTGAAAACCTGCCTGAGCTCAACGCGTGCCTTTGCCGCGGCAGGGCTAATTGCAGCAATTGCGACAAGCGGAGCCGTAACGATTGGACTTTGGCAGCATTGGTGGTGGGCATTGATTATATTGGCCGCTAGCCTCATAATCCTCATTCCGATGGAAAAAAGTGCGCAGCGTTGATGACTGAAAAATAAAGTTAAATTCACTTTACAATCTAGGGTCCTTGAGATTAGGGGAACCCTTCCGGGGGGCATACTCGTGGGCGCAAGGAGTATGATTTGGTGGAAATCGTCACATTGGCGAACGAGAATAAAAGGATGGTTTCGAAAGAGGTAGCCTCTATCGCAATGCCACCTGACACGGCGCGGAAGCGTCCGATAAGTGTTGTCATGGTCAGTTATATGACGGGGCCCGCCCTGTTAGAGGCCATTATAGCCGTTCTCGCAGATCGCGATATTCATGAGCTTATCGTCGTTGACAACGGCAATACGGAGAGCGCGCGTGCGCGCCTGTCGGAACTCACGGCAAAACAAACCCGCATCCGATTTTTGCAGGGACATGGGAATATTGGTTTTGCCCGCGCCTGTAATTACGGCGCAAATCTCGCCACGGGCCATTATCTTCTTTTCCTCAATCCGGATGCGATTATCTCAAAAGGCGCCGCTCGGAAGCTCGCAAATGCCGGAGATAGTCTGGTTGAGCCTTGGATTACCGGTGGATTGCTTCGGGACCAAAAAGGAAAAGAACAGCGCGGCGCGCGGCGTCGGGCCCTTACGCCTTTATCTGCGCTTGTGAGCTTTGTTCCATTTCTGGAAATTATTCCAGGCTTGCAATCTATTCACCGCGAATCGGATCCATTGCCCGATCAACCCATTCAAATTGAAACAATTTCCGGTGCATGTTTGATGACGGATCGCCCTTGTTTTGAGCGAATGGGCGGTTTTGACGAACGTTATTTTCTTCATGTCGAAGATATAGAAATCTGCAGACGCGCGCGGCAATTGGGCGGAGAAGTGAATTTCGTCCCGGGCGCGACAGTCATGCATTATGGATCGACGTCCAACGTTCCGCATGTTTGGATTGAAAAAGAAAAACTAAAAGGATTTCTGCGGTATTTTTGGAATTATACGCCTGGATTTGCGTCAAAAGTTGCGACCATTTTAGCTGCGCCCTTTATGGCAATGGCTATTTTGGGCCGAGCCTATTTTCTATCGATTAAGTCTGCTCTGGCAGGCGAAAAACCTAACAAGGCGCTTCCCGTAAAATCACGAGACTAAGCGGCGTTCCATTGGAATAATTAACACCATTAATCGGGTCTGAGCTTTCTAGGCACATCCCGCGTTTTTTGGCCGCTCGCGAAAGTTCAACGCTGAGCGTCGCTGCGTTCTCGCGTCTGGCGTTTAGGATGACAAGGCTTCCATCAGATATATCGATGTCGCCGGATTTTACATTAATGCCCGTGCCCAAATGATAAACAAGGCTCGGTTCCGTGAAATGCGGGCTATGTATCTCGTCACTTGGTGTGCTGGGCGCAAAGCGTTTGAGTTCAGCAGAAACGCGCTGAGCCGTCTTAAATTCTGTCAGATTTGGGAGAATGTAAATATAGGCTCCGGCCGAGCAGATAAGCGCAGAGAGTAAAGCTGTGCCAAGGGATAGGCGTATTTTATTTCCCCAAAGCGCGAAGCCTGCGACAATCGCAATGACCCCCGTGACCCCGCAGATAAGATACGTCCCGAGAGCCTTGTCCAAGTCGCCATAGCGGCTTTGCACAAAAAGCAATGTTGCTAAAATGCCGCCAGTAGAGATGAGAAATATCAGTCCGCCAAAGAAACGCGTTCTTCTGAATTCCACCATTTCATTCATGGCTAAAATAGCCGTCCCCATCATCAAGCAAATCGCAGGAAAAACGGGGAGACCATAATGCGGTAATTTCGTTGGCATCAATTCGATGAGAATCCAAAACGGCACAATCCAACATAAAATGAGCCGCATAGAGCGAATGATGGGATTGTCTTGTGCGGATCTTACAGCGCGTATCGCATAAGCGAGGCCGGGCAAAAGAAAGAGACTAGCGGGCCAAAGTGTCGCCCAAATGAAAAGACTTTGCGCGCCCGGGGGTAAGCCGTGGCTTTCTTGGCCTGACGTAATCTTACCGCCAAAGTCTTTGCCGAGACTTTCCATATAAAATGCGCCGTCTGTCGCCATATATATTGCTATTCCCCACGGTAGCCAGATGAGGATGAAAATGAGGATTGCGCCCCAATTTCCTAGCGGACGCGCCCACGTTAAATTACCCTCCCAAATCCGCAAACTTATGAGACTGCTGATTGTGAGAACGGGACCAATCGGGCCTTTTATCATGATGGAGGCGCCGAGCGCGATCCAAAATCCCCAAATCTCTCGACGGCCTGCGGATCCCTGTCGCAAACGGCCCAAACAGACGAAGATGACGGTCGTTGCCGCGCAAAGCAGCGCATCCGTTTTGGCAATATGCCCTTCAAATACGAAAATAATCGAGGTTGCGAGCAGAGCCGCTGCAATGAGCGATGCCTTGCGCCCAACCATGCGCAATCCGCCCCAATAGAGGGCTAAAATTGAGAGAAGTGCTGCAAATACAGACGGTATGCGCTGCGCCCATAATCGCTGTTTCCCGTCGCGGGCAAAGGTTTTTATCATGGCGGTTTGCGCCCAATAAGAGCCCGCCGGTTTTTTGTTTCGCGCTTCGTCTTGAAACCGGATGTTTAGCAGATCATTTGAGCCTGCCATTTGTACACTGGCTTGTGCAAACCTCGCTTCATCCCTGTCAATGACGGGAAGGCTTGAAAGGCCCGGCAATACCATTACTAGTGTCAACAGTGCCAAGATGAGGATATGCCATCGGCGTTTTGTGAGAGAACCCAACATCCGTCGGGACTATCCTATTGCGCGAGTGTACAAAAGCGTTTTCGCCTTTGATGGGGCCTTACTTTCATGACATGACGCGAATATGTCGAATAAAATCACTGATAGGCTGCCCGGCGCCGCTCCCGCGATTTCCGTCGTTGTTCCGGCGTTTAACGAAGCCGAGAACGTAGAAAATCTCGCAGCGGAGATTACAGCCGCATTATCCGAAATATCACATGAGATGATTTTTATCGATGATGCGTCGACAGATGAGACGAAATCCGTACTCATTGCAATGAAATCTCGCTTTCCGCATTTGCGCGTTCTCGCCCATCACCAAAATGCTGGCCAATCGCGCGGCGTACGGTCAGGCGTTCAGGCGGCGCGGGCCCCAATTGTCGCAACGCTCGATAGTGATGGGCAGAATGATCCAGCGGATATTCCGACACTTTATGGCCAGATGATCCGTGCTGACGCGCCCGAAAATTTGGCGATGGTCGGCGGGCGGCGAGCAAAACGGATAGACTCTGCGGCTAAAAAAATTGGCTCCCGTTTTGGAAATGGAATTCGCAAACGCCTTCTAAAGGATAATGCAGATGATACGGGCTGCGGGCTAAAACTTTTCCGAAGAAAGGCCTTTTTAGAGCTTCCCTATTTTGATCATATCCACCGCTATATTCCTGCGCTTATGCTCCGCGAAGGCTACGCGATTGAATTTGCTGACGTAAACCACCGCGCGCGCGAGTTTGGCACAAGCAAATATACAAATTTTGGCCGTTTAAAGGTGAGTATCGCAGATTTGCGCGGAGTGATGTGGTTGCGCCGCCGTATGAAGCTGCCCGGTGGTGTGGACGAAGTCTAAAGGGTTAACACCTCCTAAACGGTTGCGCGGGTAGGGTTTTCTTAACCTTATTGATTCGAGTTGTGTCTGTGCGATTTTTTACCGTCTTTCCATTGATGATCGTTCCTGTAGTGATCTACAATATCCTCGCCTTAGGCGGGGCAACCCTCTCGACCATTGAGAGTATGCGGATACGCTTGGATGCCGATGTTTTCGCGGTGGCGATGACCAGCGGCGTGACATGGCATATTACGCCAGGCGATGCATTGATTGGCGGGGCTTTGCTAATGCTGTTCTTTGAACTTCTAAAATCGACGGGAATTGGCCGTGCGGCCGTGATGAACCACGCGTTTTCACTTATATTATTTGTTGTCTGCTTGGTCGAGTTTTTGCTCTTTCCTGCTTTCGCGACATCGGTTTTCTTCCTCATTATGGTCATGTCTTTATTGGACGTCATGGCCGGATTCATGGTCACAATTGCTGCGGCGCGGCGCGACTTTGCCGTTGCAGACGGCTTTGGCGACTGATTACATGAATCTTAATATCTACACTATAGGTTGTATTCATGATGTGGGTTAATCATGGATAATTCTGTCGCGAAAAGCGACCGCATTGCGCGAATTGCGGGCGTATGGGACGGCGATGTCGCGCTCTCATTGATGCAGGCTGCGCCGTTTCAAATTATCGATAAAACTCAATTCTATTTCAAACCGGCTATGCAAGCGGCGGAAATTCTATTGAGTTCCCCCAACAAAATTCCGAACACAGTAGAAGACTGGACATCCCGTCTTTCGGCTGACGATAAACGTCGCCGCCAAAAAGCTATGCGGCGCCTTACATGGGACGGCGCCGAATATACGCTGACCTATGCATGGAGAACCCATCAAGGGGATGAAATTTGGTTGCAAGAACAAGGGCGCCGAAAATCGGGTGTGGGGGATAATCCCACGCATATCGAGGGCGTCATTCGCAATGTCTCGCGGCGGCAGCGCGCGGCCAGTCGAAATGAGTATCTAGCAAATTTTGATGAGTTAACTCAGGTGGTGAATTTGGCCGCAACAACGCGGGCTTTGGATCATCTGGCGGCTTTAACGGCCCGGCAAAGGAATGAAGGTGCGCTCCTGCGTTTGCGGATTACAAATATAGACGATTTGAATTCTGTATATGGGTATGAAACGGGCGACCGTGTATTGCGGGAATTCGCAAACCGGCTGTCCCATATTATTCGCGCGCCCGACATATTGGGACGTATCGGCGGTTCGGATTTTGCGCTTGTGCTTTACGGGTCTAACCAAGCGGATGTGAAATCAATTTCAGACAGGCTCTTTTTTCTTTTAGAAAACGCGCCTGTGAAAACCCCGCATGGCGGACTTTACGGCGAAATATCTATCGGCTCGACGCAAATTGGCTCGCAAGCGAATTCTGCGCAGGAAGCGTTGGTTCAAACGCGCATTGCCCTAAAAAATGCGCCTGTCTCTGGCTTGTCGATCTATGATGAAACTATGGGCTCTGAGGGGATGAACGCTTCCAAAGAGACCACGGCGCAGGATATTTTAGATGCCCTTAATCAACGCCGTATTCAATTGGCCTATCAACCCATTATTCATACGAAAACCGCGAGGCTGCACCATTATGAATGCCTCCTGCGGCTGCGGCGCGAGGACGGCGAACTCGTAAGCGCTGGCCGATTTATCATGGCGGCAGAACGGCTTGGCTTGGTACATTTGCTGGATCGCCGCGCTTTGGAATTGGCGTCCGAAACTTTAATCCAAGAACCGGGTATTCATTTAGCTCTCAATGTCTCGGCCGGAACAATCAAAGTCCCGGAAACAGCGGCGGATTATGTGAATGCCTTAAAAGCTCTCGGGCCCAATGCAGAACAAGTCACGCTTGAGCTAACGGAAACTGTGGCATTAGATGACCCGGCGATGGCGAGTGAATTTTCGAATAATGTGCGCGCCCTTGGCTGTCATTTCGCCATTGACGATTTTGGCTCCGGTTATACGACATTCCGAAATCTAATGGCGATTGAGGCCGATACGATTAAGATTGATGGGAGCTTGATTGAAGGCATTGCCTCCGATCAAAATAAGCAAACCTTTGTCAGAATGATGGTTGATCTCGCGCAGACCTTTAGTGTGGAAACGGTCGCGGAAATGGTCGACGACCGCGCGGATGCGGATATTCTCCGCCGATTGGGCGTGGATTATTTGCAAGGTTATATGTTTGGTGTCCCATCTGCTGTCCCGAGCTGGCAAAAGCAGGCGTCATAATCTAAACCTGAGTTTATGCGCGAAACCGCAACACGATTAGAGCAATTTTACGCCAGTCCTTTGGGCGAGGCAGCGCGGTCTATGGCGGCGCGGCGATTAAGTTCATTGTGGCCGGATTTGGCGGGGTCAAATGTCTTGGGGTTTGGCTATACTTGGCCTTATTTGGCGCCTTATGAAGCGGGAACAAATCGCCTCGTTTTGGCCATGCCCGAAGGCCAAGGCGCAATCGCTCATGAAGGCAAACGCGGCATCGCGACGGTTCTCACGCATGACCAAGCCTTGCCGTTCTCGGATGCTGCCTTTGACCGCATTCTCGCTATTCACGCCATAGAGGAGTCAGAAACAACGGCCGCGACACTCGCCGAACTTTACCGGGTTTTGGCACCCGAAGGCCGGATTGTTATTATTTGCGCTAATCGGGCCGGCATGTGGGCGCGCGCGGAAAGCCTACCCTTCGGGGCAGGGCGTCCATATTCGCGCCGCCAGCTTAAAGTCGCCTTGCGCAGGGCAAAGTTCACACCAACTGTGGGATCGAACGCCCTGTATATTCCGCCGGTGCGGTTTTTCGCAAAACCCAAGCTACTGCGCGGCGCAGAGCGCTTTGGCGAGACCGTTTGGCCAGGTTTTTCAGGTCTAGTCCTTGTCGAAGCGATAAAGCGCCTTTATGCGCCCACAGAAGGTGGTCATGCGCAAAAAGTCGCGCGGCCAAAATTTACGGGCGTGCCCGTGCTTAACCGAAATGGTGTGAACCGATCTGATGTCTGAAGAAATCCCTGATATTGAAACTGTCCGGCGGGAAATTGATCGGGTCGATAACGCACTTTTGGACCTTATTGCAGAGCGTCTCGATCTATCCGCGCAAGTCCGTAAGGCCAAAGGAGGTATGCGTGTTTGGCGTCCATCGCGTGAAGATAGCCATGTGCGCCAGCTTTCTGTCGCGGCGGAAGCTACGTCGGCCTCATTGGTTTCAACAATTTGGGCGGAGCTTATGAGCGCGAGCCTTGCAGCCCAAGGCCCCATGCGATTGCATGTCGCGCTTGAAGGAGATGCGCTATCCAATTGGTCGTTGGTGAGAGACAGATTTGGCGCAGCGCTCGATGTGAAAACCTATCCAACGACCAGTGCAGCTCTAGCGGCCTGTCACGCGGAAGATGAAGGTGTGGCTGTTATGCCCGCTCCCGCGCCTCCGCCAGGGGGAATGATTAATTGGTGGACGGCTCTGGGACCAGGCGGCGCAATGGAAGGTCTGCATATTTTGGCGGGCTTACCCCGAACGGGCCGCCGGGATTGGCCGCGCGCCGTCGCCGTCGCAGATGTTGTGTTAACGCCGTCTGGCGCGGATCAAACATTGCTTTGCGTTACCGATAATGATCCCATTCCTGAGGGCGCTATCTTGCGCGCGGAAGCTGGAGATTTTCGGCTCTATAGCTTAGATGGATTTCACGAGATTGACGCCACGCCTACGCGCCGCGTCATCGGCTGCTTGCCGCGCCCGATAGGACAGTAATCATGCGTTTTGAAACCATTTTGATTATTGGTGGGGGGCTCATTGGTAGCTCTATTTCCCGTGCGGCTCGCGCAAAAAATCAATGTAAAACCATCTATATTGCTGACACATCGGAGGCAGCCTGCAAAACGATTACAAAGCTTGGGATTGCGGACGGAGTCGCGGATGGTCCTGCTGATCATTTCGCCGCACAGGCCGATCTCATTATCTTATGCACGCCTTCCGCCCGGCTATCGACAACGGCGATGACAATTATGCCTCTAATGAAATCAGGCGCCGTATTGACGGATGTAGGGTCAGTGAAAGGTCATTTCGTAGACGCTTTGGCTGGACGGGTTTCCGATAATATTCATTTCATCCCGGGCCACCCCATTGCCGGAACAGAAAACTCCGGGCCAGAGGCCGGATTTGCGGAACTCTTTGAAAAGCGGTGGTGCGTTCTCACGCCGCCAGATGGGACAGATGAAAAGGCCGTCTCGGATTTGACCAAATTTTGGGAAGGCCTCGGTAGCGATGTAGTTGTGATGGACCCGTCGCGCCATGATATCGTGATGGCGACAACATCCCATCTCCCGCATTTGATTGCTTACACATTAGTCGGCACGGCCATTGATATGGAGACGGTCACTCGAAAAGAAGTTGTCAAATTTTCAGCCGGTGGTTTTCGGGATTTCACGCGGATTGCCGCATCGGATCCGGTGATGTGGCGCGATGTTTTCCTGACAAATAAAACAGCAACCCTGGAAGTTGTCGACCGCTTTATCGAAGATCTGACGGCGCTAAAACGTGCGATACGGTGGGACGACGGCGATACGCTCTTGGATAGTTTCGCAAAGACACGGGATATTCGGCGCCGGATTTTGGACGCCGATTCTGAGTGATGTCCTAGATTTTTGGTGGATCGACGAGTTCGGGTGCATCGGTTTTTGAGCGACGACCCCTGGCATAGGTCAACAAAAGTTTCGAATATTCTTGAAGAAGGCGTTTGGTCCGGCCTGCGGATTTATACCAGTTTCGCGCGTCTTTCCGTTCAACCGGGTAAGGGGTAATGCGAATCCGTCCAGCGGCGGCGGCTATTTCGACTTCCGCTCGAGGCATGTGATAGGCTGAGGTCACGAGGATGATATGATCATAACCTAACGCGATGGCCCAACTCGCGGTTTCTCTTGCATTTCCCACTGTGTTCTTCGCCGTGTAATCAATATCCAAACAACAGGTCGCTAGGTCT
>CAZKHC010000003.1:16173-19514 GCA_964552135.1 uncultured Algimonas sp.
TCCCACTGTGTTCTTCGCCGTGTAATCAATATCCAAACAACAGGTCGCTAGGTCTACGGTAAGCCCAGAAAGGTCTGCGATTTGGGTAGTATCATTATCTTTATGGACGCCGGAAATGAGTAAGCGTTCTCCCTTTTTGGCCTGCAATAACTTGCCACCAGCCTCTAAACGGCCGCCGCCTTTCCCGGTCCAGACCACGATTCCATCGGCATTCGGAATGTCGTTTGGCGGGCGAATGCGGTCGACATATTGCGCAAAGGCGATGAATCCGCCGAGCAAAAGAGAGAGTGTTCCGATGAACAAAAATGTCAGAAACCGTGCCCATCCTTGGCGTTTTGAATGTGGTTTGGGTTTGGTTTCACTCACAAGCGTTTCCGCTCAAACGCTAACTGCCGGATAGATGTTACACCGGCGGCGGCGGCGCATATCACGGCGAAAATCGTTCCTAATCCTAATAACCAGAGTACATCCATCAGGCCGGGCACCGGCCCTGTCCAGCCTAATCCACCCCAATCACCTGTGATAGAGAGAGCCGCCCAGAGCAAAGCTGCAATCCCCAAACCCACTGCAGCTCCGATAGCGCCGCGGCGAAAGGCTTGGCCGATAAATAACCTTGCGATGAATTTATCACTTGCGCCCACTTGAACTAATACACGGATAATGTCTTTTTGCGCGGTCATAGTGGCACGAGTTGCAAAAATATTGACCGATAGCCCGGCCAGTAAAATGAGTGCCAGTGTACCCAGACCAATTCCAACTAGGCGTTTTGCTGTACCTCGCAACTGGTTTGCATAACGAGAATTATCGTCAATATTTGCGTCGAGGCCCGCCGCATCTAATGTGGATTGAACAAACGCCAAGTTCAGATTGTCTCCCGTTAAGCTTATCAAGGCTGGGACCGCCAAATTATCCGGCAAAGTAGCATTACCGAGCCACGGTTGCAGGAGCTCGCGCGCTTCGGCTTGAGGCAATATGTCAATGTCAGTCCCGGGCAGGGCTTCGGCGAGTGCGGCGCGCGCAATGTCCGTTTGTTCTGTCCATGCGTCCTGGCTGTCCAGCATGAGCTGAACCGTTAGCGTATCGGATAATTGTGATTGCCAGTCGCCAGAAAGACGCATGGACCCACGCGCAAATAAAAGCGCGCACCCTGCGAGCATGGCCATAATAATGAGCACGACCCAAAGCGCCCGCGCATTGCGAAGCTTGCGCGGCAGCAGGGGAGCCTCATGCGGGGTCGTTCCAGAGACGGTCGTCATGAAGGTTTTCCTTTAAAGACATAGCCGTCTTCAATGCGCAAAACCCGAGCGTCCAATTCATCTATCAAATGTGTGTCATGTGTTGCGATGAGTACGGTTGTCCCCATGCGGTTCATTTCCGAAAAAAGCCTGAGCAAGCGCGCGCCAATAATGGGGTCAACATTTCCGGTAGGCTCGTCGGCAATCAGCAAATCAGGCTTGGCAATAACAGCGCGGGCAATCGCGCAGCGCTGTTTTTCTCCGCCGGACAAGATGGGCGGATAGGCTTGCATACGATGACCTAATCCAACCCATTGGAGCAGTTCTACGACATCGTCATTATAATCGCTGCGGGCAATGCCGGAGACCCGCAAGGGTAGGGCGACATTTTCATAAACAGACAGATGTTCGATGAGGTGAAAATCTTGAAGAACAACACCGATTCGGCGTTTGATGGCTTGGCGTTCTGAATTCGACAGCAGGGCGCTATCTCGCCCAAACATCCGGATTAGGCCGCGTGAGGGGATAAGCGAAAGATAGCAGAGTTTGAGAAGCGTAGATTTCCCTGCACCAGATGGTCCCGTTAGGAAAGTAAAACTGCCTTGCGGAAGATCTAATGTTGCATCGATTAAGACTTCTGGCCCGCGGCCATAACGTAAGGCCACCCGTTCAAAATTAACGAGGTCAGGTAAGCTGGACATTTGGGCCGATTGTGGCACGGTCAATTTGTAACCTCTTACTGACTCGGAAAAATCGTTAGACCCTCATGATACTGACCTGTCCCGAATGTTCCACAAAATATATGGCAAAAGATGGCTCAATCGGCCCAAATGGTCGATCTGTTAGCTGTGCGCGCTGTGATGCGGTTTGGTTTGTCGAAGGAACAGACCCCGATATGATGGCCTTTGAGGATAATAAAACCGTATTGATAACGGCGGAGCCCGATATTGAGTCGATGCCTGACACCGATGTTACGTTAGCAAAGGCTACGCCGAGCGTTGGAGCGCATACGCTATTACGGGATAAAGCGGACGCTGAGAAACTCGCAAAGCGTAAGAGGTTGATTAGCCTGATATGGGCTGCGCCGCTGCTCATCCTTTTTGGCGCTGCGTCGAGCGCTATATTGAAACGCCAAACCATTGTTGAAAACCATCCGAAGACAGCGTCTTTGTTTCAAAGCATTGGATTGGGTGTAAAATCCAATGGACTTGATATCCACAATGTTGCGAGCGAACATCTTTTGGTCGATGGTGAGGCGGTTTTACGTGTGACGGGAGAGGTCATGAATCTCACGTCCCAAGCCAAAATTTCGCCCTTGGTTCAATTTGGCCTAGAAAACCGATCGGGCGAAATGCTCGTGAATTGGTTTGTGGAACCTGGCACGATCCCCGCTGGTCAATCCATTCCAATTGAAACAGATTTCCCGGCGCCGCCCATTGATAGTGTTCAATTGCGGTATCGGTTTGCGCCGGATGAATAAGGCCGAAGGACAGGCGAAATAAAAAATTTTAGAAACGCTTAAGAAGCCGCTCTAAATATTGGCGTTCTTCAGCTTCGCGTTGTTGCTCTGCGGCGCGGCGACGTAATTCTTCCAACAATTCGCGGGACCGCGTCGCATTATCACGATCATCAATATCGGCTTTATCATTTCCATTATTGAACCCTTCGTCACTGCGGCCAAGCGGATCCGTACTTTCATTTTCGCCTTCGCCGCCTTCTGCCCCCTCAGATCGTTCTAAGATGGCTTCCGCTAGAGCTTCGCCAGCTTCGCGAAGGGCTTGAATGGCGTCTTGCTGCGCGCGTCCTGCGCCCGCGAGATCACCCTCGGACAAAGCCTCTTCACTGCGCCGCATGGCGTTGTCCGCCGCGCCAAGACCTTCGGAAAATTGCTCTTGTATATTTCCTATTCCGCCTGCGCCTATGGTGGCTTCCTCCGTACCGTCGCCGCTGCCAGACTCGCCTTGCTCGCGTCCGGATTGGCCTTCACCTTCGCTGTCGCCTTGTCCTTCGCCCTCGTCTTCGCCGCCTACAGGTGTTTCTCCTTCACCAGATTCGCCGCCTTCGGACGGGCCCTCATCGCCTGGAGTTGCCGATCCGCTATCGCCT
>CAZKHC010000003.1:19614-30287 GCA_964552135.1 uncultured Algimonas sp.
CGGTTTCGTCTTGAAGATCACGTTGCTTACCCGTCAAATCGGCGAGGTCTTCGAGTTGTTCTTTTTCTTCTTCAGACATATCGCCGCTGGACGATTCGCCTCCGCCTCCGCCCCCACCGCCGGGAGATAATTGAACTTGCATGTTTTCGAGGAGTTCTGCCAAGCGCGCCAAAGCCAGACGCGCGCCTTCGGTATCGCCCGCTGCATTTGCCTCTTCAATGGCGTCCAGTAATTCTTGAATTTCGTCGAGGCTGCCCATGGAACCGCCGCCTCCGCCTCCGCCGTCTTCGTCACTGCCTTCTTCCTGGGCTTTTCGGCGAAGCTCTTCTGTATAGGCGTCAACAGCGAGGTTATAGCGCTCAAATAGCGTATCAATTTCACGTTTAGAGGCTCGGCGGGCAATGCCCTCTCGAAGCGCCGCTTCAGCTTCGCGCATTTCTTCTAGAGCAGTGCCAAGCACGCCAAATTCAGCGCGTAGGGCAATCCGCCAAAGATCTTCCGGAACCGCGGTGAGTTCCTCAATGGTTTCAGCATGCCGCATTTGCGATCGAGCATGACGCAAGCCCATGTAAACTGCGGGGTCTTTGAACAAACCAGCGGGCTCATCCGTAACAGCTTCAATCAATAATGTTGCGCGTTGAATTGGCGCGGGGGCACGGTCCCAATGCAACCGCGGCTCATATTCATTCCAAAAGCCATCACTTGGTTTCCAAATGGGTTTCGGTTCTGGTTTATAGGTTTCGTCTAGACCTGCCATGACAAGCGAGCGTTGTTCGGCGACGGCTTTAGCCAAGGGTTCCACAAAAATCTTATCGGGGACTGTGAACCACACGGGGTCAGAGACGCCAATTTGTCCGGCGCCGTCTGTCGCGACAAGGCGCCCGATTACCTTTTGCCCTGCATATCGGGTTTTTGATAAATCAATAGCAGCCTTCGCGCTCTCTACCTTTGTTTGGCGGGATCCCGGCAGAGGAATATTAGCAAGGATTGAGACGCCATCGAAGGCCGTAGTTTCATCTGTGTCCTCGGTCATGAGGGCCATTTCCAAATTTAGCGCTTCCACACCAAAATCATCGCTCAAGCCATATACGAGTGTGAGGCGGTCGCGCTTATCGGCTTCCGGCGGTGTGATGATTTCGACGTCTGGCGGCAGATCATCCGAAACATTTAAAGCAAATGTTTTGCGCGAAAGACCCACGCGAAATTCGACTTGGGATGTGTCGTCGATGATATCGCGGACTTCAAAACTCTTTGCGCCAAGACGCTTTGGCGTCAAAAAACGAGAGCGCCATCCCTGGACAAGTCGCGGGCGCGGAGCCGTTTTTGCGCCTGAAATGCGTGCGACGAATTCACTACCTGCGGGGACGATGACATCTGCACCGTCTTTGAAATAAATAGGAGGACGTCCCGTATAACTTGGCGGGTCAATCCAGGCTTCATAACTGATGTGACTTGACCGAATAGGGGACTGCCACGTTGGCGTGACGGCCTTGCGGAGTCGCTCGAAAGAAAAACCCGCCATATAAATCGCGCCGAAAAGCAAAACCACAGGCACTATGAAGCGCAAGTAATAGCTATCAATCAATGATAAGGCGGGCCTAGCTTGAGCAGGTTTCAGAGCTTTAGCTTGTTTCAAAGCGCTTCGTTGATGTGCGGGCCAAAGGTCAGCTGCTAGAGCAGGGCGATCATCTAATACATCCAATGGTCGATGGGCCTGACGTGAGTCGGTTTCGACGCGCCGTCGCGCATCGGAATAGGTTGGCATTCGTAAACGAACCGCGCGAAGGACGGAGCGCGCGAGGAAAAAGATCGTGATAATAAGAGCAATGAGCCGAACGGGGTCGCCAATCCATTGCCAGACGCCTAGCCACGCGCCGAGAATAAATAGGCCTAGGGCTAAAAATCCCGGGGCGAGCGTGGGCGCATAGCGTTCCCAAAATAACCGATGCCGCGCCCTGGCAACAAGGCGTCGTGTTGATTGAATGATATTGTCTAGATTCTCTGACATTCTAGCCCGACTATAGCTGCGGGAGCGTTCGTGTCGCGTTAAATGTCCGTGACATTTCCGTGTTTTGTCAGCCAATTTGGCAAGGATTCGGTTTTCAAGATATCTTCGACGGAAGGTCTCGCGCGAATTACTGCATATTCGTCGCCATTGACGAGGACTTCTGGGACAAGTGGACGGGTGTTATATTGGCTCGCCTGCGCCGCGCCGTAAGCGCCGGCGGAATGCAGAACAATCAAATCCCCGCTGGTCAGTTCGGGCATTTCGCGCCCCTTGGTGAAAGTATCGCCGCTTTCGCATATCGGCCCCACAACGTCATAGGTTTCCATCTTATCGAGGTTCCCTTGGCGAACGGGTTCCATATCATGATAGGCATCATAGAGAGCTGGGCGGATAAGGTCATTCATGGCGGCATCGATAATCAGAAAATCGCGATCTTCTCCGCGTTTTACATAAAGCACTTCCGAGAGCAAAATGCCCGAATTTCCCGCAATCATTCGTCCGGGTTCGAAAATCATTTCCACATTCATGTCAGCTGTTAGCCTTTTGACAAGGGCTGCATATTCAGAGGGCGGCGGCGGGACGATGGCGTTATTGCCATAAGGAATACCTAACCCGCCGCCAATGTCGAAACTGGAAATGACATGTCCCGCCGCGCGGAGCCGTTTAATAAGGCCTTTGACTTTGACAATGGCGGTTTCAAAGGGCGCGAGATCGGTAATTTGACTGCCAATATGCACGTCGACACCGACAATATTTATGCCGGGCAGGGTTGCGGCTTCGGCATAGGTCGCCTCGGCCTGAGACCACGCCACGCCAAACTTATTTTCTTTCTTGCCTGTTGAAATTTTCGCGTGCCCACCGGCTGTGACGTCCGGATTTACGCGAAAGGCAATGGGCGCAACTTTACCCATCTCAAGCGCAACAGAATTGAGGACATGGAGTTCGGCAAGGCTTTCGACGTTGAAAACGCGAATTTCCGCGGTCAAAGCGTCTTGCATTTCAGCCCGTGTTTTCCCGACGCCTGAGAAGACAATCTTATTTGCTGGAATGCCAGCGATCAGCGCGCGTTTTAATTCACCGCCAGAGACGACATCTGCGCCAGCTCCTTCTTCGGCAAGGGTCGCGAGCACAGCGATATTGGAATTGGCTTTCACCGAATAGGCGATTAATGCCTCAGTATCAGAGAAACTATCGGCAAAAACGCGATAATGCCGTTTAAATGTCGCTGTAGAATAGACATAGACAGGTGTGCCTACCTCGGCCGCGATACGGGCAAGGGAAACGTCTTCGGCGAACATATCGCCGTTTTGGTAGTCGAAGTGACGCATTGTTTAGAGGTCGTCCAGAGAGTCTTGACCTTCGATATCAATGTCGAAAAACTCGTCCTCATCCGCGTTCTCGTCGTCAAGATCACCCGTTGGGACACGATTTTGGTCTACCTTGGAGTCGCCCCCAAAGACAGGCGGAGGCGTTTTCAACCCACCGCGAATGCCGCAACCGGACAAAATCCCTACAACAAAGAGTGACAGCATCGTCATTTTTATACGCGCGTAAGGCTTGTTATAGGCGGATTTTAACATGTTTGTCCTCTTATATTGAGGTTCGTCTAACGGGAAAACGTCGCCGATGAAATACGCAATACTGCCATTTGTGCTTTCTGTCATATGCGCAGCAGCATCGCCCGCATATGCTGGCGATGATAAGCTGCGTGGCGAGACCTTTTGTTATCCAGCTAAAGATGTCTCTAAAATCGTGAGTGAATTGGCTCAGGTCAAACCCAAACGCCGTAATATTGTAGATGTGCGGTTGGAGCCGCGTTTTATCATTAAAGATGGCGGAGTCTGGCCGGATAAATTCTATTTGGCCAAGGGCGGCGAAACCGTCATGGACCTCCCATTTTCTCGCGAGACGGGAGCCGTTCCCAATTTCATTGCAGCGGCCTCCGCCCGTCCCGATACAGATATATGTGTCGATGATCCTACCCGCGCGAAGCGCCCGGAAGATGATGAAGGCCTTTATTTTGAAATGGGGCTTGCGCCCTTGTTTAAAACAACAAACGGTCAACATAGCGTCGCAGAACTCGAAGAAGCCGCCAAAGATGCCAAAAAGTTCTACAAGAAAATGCTGCCCGATATTATTGCCGTCTTCATGCCGGATACCGATTATTTCGCCATAAAAATGATTGATAGCGCACTGATGCCGGCTGTTTTTGCAAATATCGGTCAGTCTGAATTGGAACTTCCTTTGGTAGCCGTGGACGATATGTGGATTGTCAGTTTGGATGATATCACAAATAGCGATGCTGAGAGCCTAGATGTTCGAGGCGGTGCCTATGATTTACAGCCCGTTCCATCGCCTAAAACACTTAGGAGATTTGTCTTAAGAGAGACCGCTGATGCCGAATAAGGTTTACGCGATAATTGTAATTGCTGCAGCGTTTACGCTTCCGAATTCAGTATTAGCGAATGATAACTGCACGCCGGCGAAGCAATTGGTGAGCGCCGCGAAAGCTTTTTACGGTGATCAGTCCGAGTTAACGAATCTCATCACCCCCGTTTTAAATGTCGGGCTGACAGGGATTAATGGCTATCCGAACCCAACGCATTTGCTCTATCGATTTGAAGACGTTGAACATTCTATGCCGATTATAGATGGAGTGGTCCAAGGTTTGGATGAGGCGACCGATTGGTCAAAGAAAGGTGAACTTTGTAGTCTTTATGTAGACGGCCCGCTCGGCGAGACCGAAAAGCATAGTGTGAGTTTATCCGTGTCTTTTGGATTTCCCTTCCAGCGCACGGACGGTCTTTTCAGTGTTGATGAGATTAAGGAAGGCGCGAAAGATGGATCGAAAATTATCAAAGGTCTGGCTCCTACAGGCTTAGGGTTTGCTGCGCCGAGTTTGAAAACCCTAATCATCACACCAGCTGCTGAAACGGAAGAAGCACCCAAGCTTATATTCATGAAGGATGGTCAGCCGAGAGACGTGCAGGTGTCGAGACTAGGGCCGAGACAATATATTAGATTGAAAGACATAAAATCCGCAAAGGTAGATCGACTGAAAATTGAAGGCCCATATAGCGCTGCCGCATTTTTCAAAATTGACCCAGATGAAATCGCGGCAAAGGAAGCGGAACGCCTCGAAGCCATTTCGGATAAAAACTGAACATTTGCAGTTTTCCGCTGCCGCACATACATTTAGCCCATGTCCGGTGATCCTCAAACAGACAGTCCCTGCAAGCTTATTTGCACGCTTGATATAAGTGCGGGTGTTTGCACGGGGTGCGGGCGTACTCGCGAAGATATTGCTGGCTGGATGAGTTATAGCCGCGCGCAACGGGCTTTCGCGAACATTGAAGCTGAAAAACGGATGCAAGATTACGCCTCCAAAGGAAGTACATAATGTCGGACCCGAAATCAGATAACCCTAAAACAGACCGCACAGAAATGTGGAAAGCCCTGAAATGGACGATGATCTTACTTGTCTGTTTGGTCGTCTTGATTGGTATTTATAAAGCGTGGCAAGTCGCCACAGCGCCGGCTCGGGTTGTTGAAAATGCGGCGGGTAGTGTAAAATCTAGCGCAAATGCGGTTCTAAACCGTCTGGATGTGCCAATTAACAAGTCCCGAAATTTTGATAAATATTCGGATGCCGCTTTCTCGCATTTAAATGGGCTTCCAGAGACGGAGCCGGATAGTGTTAAATCTCGAGGTTTTCGCATGACGAATTTGCGGGGCGCTGATGGCCGAGTCTGCAAAATGTCCTATGATTTTGGGCAGGGCGATGTTCCGATATTCTTAGCTGCGGATAATAAGGCGCATGAGGCCGCCAAAACACTTGGGTCTGATGCCGACCGTCTCATTCGGATTGTCATCGTTAGTCCCGAAGAAACATTGGGGTTGAATGCGGAATATAACGAAAAGACTGAGCACTGGTCATTGGCTTGGCGTCCGAGTTCAATAAACAAGCCCTATCCAGATGAATGGGCTGAAAAACCAATTAGTTCTGTCTTGAAGCGCGTGCCGACGGCTTGTGGGACAGCAAAACAATAAGGCTAGCTCTTTTTCAAATTTGTCTTCCATTTTGCGACTTGTTTTCGCACTTCGCTCGGTGCTGTTCCGCCGTAACTCGTGCGGCTACTGGCGGAGGCCAGGGGCGTTAGAACATTAAAAATATTGTTGGTGATGCGAGCTTCGACCTTTTGCATATCCGATAGGGACAATGCATCCAACGTTACGCTTTTGCTTTCTGCCAAAGCGACGATTGTGCCCGTCACATGATGCGCATCGCGAAACGGCATATTGAGATTCATAACAAGCCAATCGGCGAGATCTGTCGCTGTCGAGAAAGCTGCACCCGCAGCTTCGGCTAATCGATCTTTATTCGGCGTCATATCCGCGACCATTCCGGCCATCGCTGCGAGGCCTAGCTCAAGTGCATCAAAGGCATCGAAGACGGGTTCTTTGTCTTCTTGCATATCTTTAGAATAGGCGAGGGGGAGGCCCTTCATGACGATGGTAAGCGAGGCCAGAGCGCCCATAATTCGGCCAACTTTTGCCCGCACCAATTCCGCCGCATCGGGATTTCGCTTTTGCGGCATGATTGAGCTGCCCGTTGTAAAGGCATCAGAGAGTTTGACGAATTGGAATTGCGCGCTGGTCCAAATCACAATTTCCTCGGAGAGGCGTGAGAGATGCGTCGCGCAAATTGTCGCCGCGCTCAACGCCTCCAGCGCGAAATCACGTGCCGAAACAGCGTCTAATGAATTCGCCATTGGGCGATCAAAGCCGAGCGCCTTCGCGGTCATGGTTCGGTCAATTGGATAAGGCGTTCCGGCCAAAGCCGCCGCGCCCAGCGGGCTCTCATTTAAGCGAACATAACAGTCTTCAAATCTCGAGAGGTCCCGCGCAAACATTTCGGCATAGGCAAGCATGTGATGTCCGAAGGTCACGGGCTGCGCGCTTTGTAAATGCGTAAAGCCGGGCATAATCATATCGGCATGTGCATCTGCTTGGTTGACGAGCGCTTCAATTAGGACACTTAATTGCGCCTGAAATAGCTCAACGTGATCTCTGACCCAAAGGCGAAAGTCGGTCGCGACTTGGTCGTTGCGAGAGCGGCCAGTGTGCAGTCGTCCGCCCGCTTCGCCAATCTTATCTTTGAGGCGCGCTTCGATGTTGAGGTGGATGTCCTCGAGCTCTTCGGACCAAGGGAATGTCCCAGCATCGATTTCGGCCTTTATCTCGTTTAATCCTTTATGGATTGCGTCGCGGTCATCTGCGCTGATAATAGATTGCGCGGCGAGCATGTCGGAATGCGCCTTGGAGCCCGCGATATCTTGCGCGGCAAGACGGCGATCAAAGCCAATCGAAACATTAATGGCCTGCATCAATGCGCCCGGACCTGCGGCGAAGCGCCCGCCCCACATTTTCTGGCCTTTTGACGCTTTTTTATTTATTTGGTCGCTCATGACGTCCTCAATCTTTTCACTCGGTAACGCTATTCGCGCCTTAGTTCTTATAGGGCTTGTCGGTGTGGTTTTCGTATTTGTCCAGTCCTGTCAGCGGCCCGCGACGGGATTAGACCTATATGCCAAAGATAGCCTTAAGAAATTGACAGTTCGCGAAGCGCCGCAGCACCTGCCCGCGACTGTGTTCGAAACGGCCGACGGCGAAACGCTCTCTTTCGAGTCGCTACGAGGAAAGGTCGTGCTTGTAAATATTTGGTTCACCGCTTGCCCGCCTTGTATCAAAGAAATGCCGTCCCTCAACCGATTGCAGGAATTACGCGGCGGGGATGACTTTCAAGTTGTGACGATTTCCGTTGATCGAACGAAGGATATGCCCGCTAAATTTTTTACTAAAAATGGAATTGACCGTCTCGAGCCTTGGCATGACGGGACCTATGGCATTACGGGCAATCTCTTTATCCGCGGATTCCCCTCTACGGTGATATATAGTCCTCAAGGCCGCGAAATCGCTTTCCTCGAGGGAGACGCCGAGTGGGACAGTCCTGAGGCCCTCCGGTTGATCGACTATTTGCAAGCGCGATATCCTAAATCCAAATTCTAATTTTTCTTGACTTTTATACGTAATAGTATTACGTAACATATAAATAAGAGGGAGAAGCCTATGTCGCGCCGTTTGAGTCGAACTACCCATCACGACGAAGACGGTGTCAATATGACCCCCATGCTCGACATCGTTTTTATCCTTCTTATTTTTTTCATCGTGACGGCTGTATTCTTAGATGAAACGGGGATCGATTTCACTCAGGCTAATAATGATGGCCCGCCGGGTCCGCCAATTTCCGCGATTAGCATCGTCATCAATGCCCAAGATGAAATCTTGGTCGAGGGACGCGTTGTTCCGCTAACGCTCGTGGAGTCCGAAGTTCAGCTGCATATTATTAATCGCCCTGACGCCTTTATTGACTTGCGCGCGGCGGAAACGGCGCGTCTCGAAAATGTTGTTATCGTCAAAGATGAAATGGAAAGTTCAGGTCGTACTGTTCAGTTTGAAACCTTTATTCCGACGCTATCGACCGCCCAATTACAATAGACGTTATCTTCCGAAAAAGCCCCCAAATTGGGAGAGCCGCCCAGCTCTCCCAAAACGGTGCAGACAGACCAGAGTTGGGGATTGTAACTCTGTGATGCCTGTTGCCCATTCCCCATTAATCTGGGGGATTCCCGATACGCCCCGTGTCGGGACCTCATTCGTAGAGTATGATTCTTCCTCGTGACGTGACCGCTATCACGTTTGGGTCAAACGGTTTTAAAGTCTCAGTGATTTTTGGAACCGCGCCGCGGGAACATTGCTAAATTGTAAAAGGCTGGCGAGTAAAAAATGCTTGCCGATTATAAATCCATTTGCATGATACCCCTCTACCTTTGGTCGAATTCAATGGAGATACATTATGACCCAATTCAAAACCGCCTTGATAACCGTAGCTGTCTTGGCCTTGCCATTCGCTGCAACTGCGCAAATTCCGACTGATGGTCTCACAGATAAGGTCAAAGCAAAGGCCGCAGATACAATTATTGAAAATGCGACTAAGGAAGATGCCATCACTGGCGCGGCTGTTATTTTTAAGGGCGGCTCCAAAGAAGATGCAGCCATAGCCATTGTAAAAAACCGCGCAGAGAAAAAAATCGAAGGTATTGTTGACGATCAGATTGAAGGCGTATCGACCGGCGAAGCGCCAAGCTCCGCTAAAGTATATGACGCGGCAAAAGGGTCTTCTACGACCTATCAGGACAAAGCACCGGATGCTGGTTCCGCGACGACTTATCCTAGCCAGCCAAGCATATCGGCCCCTGTCGTTAGTCAAACGCCGGTAAATTGTCCGGCTGGGACAACAGCACAGACTGACGGCACCTGTATGATTACAGGAAATTGGGGCGGATAATCGCCCCGCTGCCAAGGCCAAAAATTGAAGCCCCGCTTGGTATTTGCCAAGCGGGGCTTTTTTTGATTTACAATGTAGAATCGCTCGCTTTGCGCGGCGCGATGCATGTCCTGCTTAGATTAGGTTCAAAACGCTAAAACAGGAAGTCTCCGGCATCGAGATCACTTATGGATGTGACATGTGTGAGCGTTATACTTTGATCTTCCGAAAGGAAAATCGCGACATAACCATCCTCTGTCATGTTCAGGTTCAGGTCATGGAAAGACTCAAAACCAAATTGAGTGAGGTCAATGATATCCATGCCCAAGTCAAAATCGGCAACTGTGTCGTGACCGTCACCGACCGCGAAGACGAATGTATCTGAACCTGCACCGCCCAGCAGATAGTCATTTCCGGTTCCACCATCCAATGTGTCTCTTCCGTTGCCTCCATCGAGCAAATCATCATCGGCTCCTCCGAAAATCATGTCTGCCCCATTTCCGCCGAAGAGGACGTCATCGCCATTTTGACCGTTGAGTGTGTCACTGCCGTTATTACCAAAGATGTCGTCATCGCCATTTCCGCCAATGAGTGTGTCATTTCCGGCATTTCCAGTGAGTGTATCATTCCCGCCGTCGCCGTAGATCGTATCTGCACCGCGTCCACCCGTTGCCGAGTCATCTCCAGATCCGCCCGTAATGAAGTCATTCCCATTTCCACCGACCAGAGCATCAATGCCGTCTCCGCCATAAAGACCATCATCGCCGCTGCCGCCCACTAAGTGATCATTCCCTTCGCCGCCGACTATGCTATCATCTCCGCCTTGGCCCAATAGAACATCATCACCGTTGGCGCCTTCAAGGTAATCATCTCCCTTGCCGCCGCGAAGTGAGTCATTTCCGAACCCTCCGAAGAGCTCGTCATCACCCGATTGGCCGCGCAATGTGTCATTATCATCACCGCCAAAGAGTTTATCATCCCCAGTGCCGCCTAGAAGCGTATCATCACCCGCGCCGCCAAAGAGAAAGTCGTCGCCATCGAGGGCAAGAAGTCTGTCATTGCCACCGAACCCTGCAATATCATCATTTAGATCTGTGCCGGCAAGGGTTTCAGAGGCGTCTGTTCCGTCAATAAAGATAGTTTCAGACGTATCGGTAGTGTCTGTCGGGAGTTCAGGCTCCGGCTCGGGCTCGGGCTCAGGCTCGGGCTCGGGCTCAGGCTCGGGCTCGGGCTCAGGCTCGGGCTCAGGCTCAGGCTCAGGCTCAGGCTCAGGCTCAG
>CAZKHC010000004.1:0-28590 GCA_964552135.1 uncultured Algimonas sp.
TCATTCATTATTCACTTTATCACTTTTATAAAATTATTTCCTAAAGTAAACGTTTTTTTTGCTAAGCAAAAAAAACGTTTACTTTAATAAGATTAAAATATAAGGGAATATAGTTTAATTTGGAAAAACGTATGTTTTGCATACATAAAATTATTGGTTCAAATCCAATTATTTCCATATTAATTTTAATTTAAAAAATATTTATAAAATTATGAAAAATATTTATTGTTCAATTAAACCACCACGTTTAAATTTATATTATAATTACATTGGTAGCTTTGACTTTATAGATAAAAAATCAAATTGTTATTATTTAAATGAATGTTCTCCTAAAGTTGAGGATTTAATTTTTCAAACTAATTTTTCTTCAACACCACAGAATAAAATAAATATTTTAATATTTGGCCTTACTTTAGAACTTATTACGAATCAACGATTTTTGTTAAATTATTCATGAAAAAAATCTTTTTCTGAAAGTAACTTTACAAAAGTAACTTTACAAAAACAAAATTTTTTTTTAGTTTTGGATATTTTACTAAATTCGTTTTTTTTAAATGAAAGTTACCTTCATAATTTAAATAAATCACAACAATTATTAATTTTATCTAGTCTTAAATTTTCTCAAAACCTTCAACCTTTTTTTAATAATTCCTTTAATTTAACCCTTTTTTCTTTAAATTTAAATTATTTTATATCTTTAATTTTTTCTAAACTAGAAAACGCTGATTTTTCTTACTATTATTTAATTCCTTCTTAAATTATTAGCTTTTAGGAGAATAGCTTAATTGGTAGAGCTTTGGTTTTCAAAACCAATAGTTGTAGGTTCGAGTCCTTCTTCTCCTGATTTAAATTGAAGTTTTTTTATCAAAACATTATTTTTTAAATAAATTTAATACAAACAAAATGCCAAATTATTTTATAATTGCAAGTCCTCTGGAACAATTTGAAATTGTTACAATTTTACCTTTGTCTATCCAGGGGCTAAATTTTTCTTTAACAAATTCTTCATTATTTATGTTGATATCATTTTTAATTTTAATTTTTTGATTAAGTTTAAGTTTTTACAAAAATAGTCTAATTCCAAATAATTGACAGTTAATAAAAGAGTCTTTGTATAATATAACAGCTAATATGATGTATGACAATTTAGGCCAAAAGGGAGAACTTTATTTTCCTTTTATTTTTTCATTACATTTGATTTTACTATTCTGTAATTTAATAGGTATGATTCCATATAGTTTTACGGTAACAAGTCATATAACATTTACTTTTGGTTTAGCTTTATCTATTTTTATAGGTATAAATATAATAGGAATACAATTTCATGGTGTTAAATTTTTTTCTTTATTTTTACCTAGAGGTGTTCCATTAATAATTGTTCCATTACTTGTAACTATTGAATTTTTATCTTATACTATTAAAGTATTCACTTTGTCAATTCGATTATTTGCTAATATGACATCTGGACATACTCTTTTAAAAATTATTGCTGGTTTTGCTTGAACTATGCTTTCTGCAGGTGGTCTACTAGCTATTTTTCATTTAATTCCTTTAACTCTTTTAATAGCACTTGTAGGCTTAGAGCTTGCTATAGCTGGTCTTCAAGCTTATGTGTTTACTTTATTAACTTGTATATATTTAAACGATGTTTTGGATATGCATTAAACTAAATTAACTAAGATGCCTCAATTAGATTATATTATTATATTTTCTCAAATATTTTGACTTTTTATTATTTTTACTATGTTGTATATACTGTTAACTCATTTTTTTTTACCAAAATTTTTAAAATCACTTAAATCTAGGAAGCAAATAACAGAAATAAATTCAAAAGAGGTATTTAAAACTATGTCTAAATTCAAAAGTAAACAAACTTTATTAAAACAAACTTTATTAAATAATTTACTTTTAGCAAAAAGTAGTATTGCTACTAATATTATTTTTAAAGATTTAAATAAAGATTTTTTAATTTTACAGCAAATTGATAAAAAAATAAGTTGAACAATATTTAATTTAACTACTTATTGTAATAATCAGTCTCTTGAATTTTTACCTTTTAATTTCAAATCAATAAATTTAAAATTTAATTTATAAATTAAATATACTATGTATTTACTTATCTTAGGATTACCTTTATTAGGCGCTTTGATCACAGGATTCGGAGGACGTTTTTTAGGTCGATATGGATCTTCTATTTTATCAACTTCATGCGTTATATTTTCAGCTATTTTATCAATTCTAGCTTTTTATGAAATCGGTTTTTGTGAAACTACATGTTATGTTTCTTTAGGGTCATGAATTGAATCAGGCACTTTAAAGATTTCTTGAGGTTTCTTATTTGATAGTATTACAGTTACGATGTTAATTGTAATTACAGTAGTGTCAAGTCTTGTTCATTTATATTCTATTAAATACATGGAAATAGATCCACATTGTCCACGTTTTATGGCATATTTAGAAATTTTTACTTTTTTTATGTTAGTACTTGTAACCGCTGACAATTTAATTCAAATGTTTTTAGGTTGGGAGGGTGTAGGATTAGCTTCTTATTTATTAATTAATTTTTGATTTACTCGCTTAGCAGCTAATCAATCAGCGCTTAAAGCTTTAATAATAAATCGTATTGGGGACTTTGGTTTAAGTCTTGGGATATTTATTACTTTTTATATATTTAATTCAGTAGATTATTTAACAATATTTTCTTTAGTACCTTTGTTTTTAGATTACTATATAATTTTTATAAATTTTAAATTTCATGGATTAACTTTAATTGGAGTTTTTTTATTTATAGGAGCTATTGGTAAATCAGCCCAATTAGGTTTACATACTTGATTACCTGATGCAATGGAGGGACCCACTCCTGTATCTGCATTAATACATGCGGCAACAATGGTTACAGCAGGAGTTTTTCTTATGATTCGTTTTTCACCCCTTTTAGAATATACTCCTATTGTTTTAACAATTTTAACAATTTTTGGTGCAGCAACAGCATTTTTTGCCTCCATGACTGGAATTTTTCAAAATGATTTAAAAAGAGTTATTGCTTATTCTACATGTAGTCAATTAGGTTATATGATATTTGCTTGTGGTCTTTCATGTTATAATGTTAGTTTATTTCATTTAACTAATCATGCTTTTTTTAAAGCATTGCTTTTTTTAAGTGCAGGTTCTATAATTCATGCCGTTTCTAATGAACAAGACATGCGCCGTATGGGCTCTCTAATCAATTTTTTACCTTTAACGTACTCACTAATGTTACTTGGTTCTTTGGCTTTGACAGGATTTCCATTTTTAGCAGGATTTTATTCAAAAGATTTTATTCTTGAATTAACCCAAATTTCATTTTATACAGATTTAGACATGGTTTATGCATCTTTCGCATGTTGATTAGGAAATTTATCTGTTTTTTTTACTTCATTTTACTCATTCCGTTTGCTTTATTTAACATTTTTAAATAATGCTAATTTAAATAGAATATCTTTTAAATTAATTCATGAATCATCTTGACTTGTGATTGTTCCTTTACTTCTTTTAGGAATTGGTAGTGCTTTTATAGGTTATTTAACAAAAGATTTTTTTATTGGACTTGGAACTAATTTTTGAGGATCATCAATTCTAATTTTACCAAATAATTCTAATTTTGTTGAGGCTGAGTTATTACCAATATTTATAAAATGATTACCTTTTAGTTTAAGTTTTTTTGGTATAATTACAGCTTCATGAATTAATTTAAATCAATTTTTAATTTTTAAAAACTTTAAATTTTTAATTTGAATTTCTTTTTTGATAAACAAAAAGTGGTATTGAGATGCCATTTTTAATAAATTTTTAATTTTAAAAACTTTAAATTTTGGTTATCATACTTCTTTTAAAGCATTAGATAGAGGTTTTATTGAATTATTTGGACCTTATGGAATATCTAAATTAATTCCTAAATGATCTAGGATTCTTATAAATATGCAATCGGGTCAAATAACACATTATATTTTTTTTATTATATTAGGTGTATTTTGTTTTACATTGTTAATAGGAGTATCATTAAACTTTAAAATTCAAATTTTTGTTTTAATTTTTGTTTTAATTTTTTTCATTTAAATAGGTTTTTTTATTGAGTCTGTAGCTTAAAGGTTAGAGCGTACGCGTGTGACATGTTGAAAATTAAGTATTATATGCAAATTTTCCGTTTAAACGAATTAATTTTTTTACGTAAGTGTAACTCTTACCATTTTGGATTCAAATGTTACAATTGATTTATAATTTTTTTATTAATAAATTAAAGCTAAATCATTTTATAAACTTATGAGTACGTATAGGAACTTATTGAAAATATCATTACTCTAATAAATTTATCAAATAGAAAATTAGGAGGCGTACTCCTAATTTGAATCTTTTTTATTTTAAAATTGGTATAAAATAAGACTCTAAAAGTTTTAATAAGTAAAAAATTGAAACATGGAAATTTAGGATAAAATAAAAAAGCAAACCGTTTTTTTGTAATGAAAAAAATAAGCAAAAATTATTTATTTTAGAATCTTAATTCTAAAACTAAGCTGTATGATAAGAAATTATCATGTACAGTTTTTAGCAAAGATAATTTAATAAAGAATTATCGATTGTAACTTGATAAGCGTAAGGTTGATTGTTCGAATCAATTTAGACTCAAAAATTAATTTTTTATATCAATTAACATGAAAATTTTAAATCCTCTTATTTTGACTTCATTATCTCCATTAATAGGAGCTTTATGTCTATTTTTAATTCCTTCTACGAAAGAGATGTTATGTCGTATTTTTGCTTTATGAATTTCGTGCTTAACTTTTTTATCTTCATTGATACTATGAATTCATTTTGATAATTCAACGTCATTATTTCAATTTTCAAAAACTTTTGTTTGGTTTCCTTCTTTAAATTTATATTATACAATAGGTGTTGATGGCATTTCTTTATTTTTTATTTTGTTAACGACTTTTCTTACTCTTATTTGTATTTTAGTTAGCTGAACGTCGAATTACAACTTAATAAAAGATTATTTAATCTGTTTTTTAGCATTAGAATTTATTTTAATTCAAGTTTTTTCTGTTTTAGATTTATTACTATTTTATATTTATTTTGAAAGTGTACTTATTCCAATGTTTTTAATAATAGGTATTTGGGGTTCAAGACTAAGAAAAATTCGAGCAGCTTTTCAATTTTTTTTGTATACTTTAACTGGATCTTTATTTATGTTATTAGCTTTGCTATTTATTTATTTTCAAATAGGTACAACTGATTTACAAATTTTATGACATTCAAATTTTTCAGAATTTAGACAATTAATTCTTTGATTAGCTTTTTTTGCGAGTTTTGCCGTAAAAATTCCTATGATGCCTTTTCATATTTGACTTCCTGAAGCACATGCAGAAGCACCTACGGCAGGTTCTGTAATATTAGCGGGAGTTTTATTAAAAATGGGTGGTTATGGTTTTTTGCGTTTTTCTTTACCTATGTTTCCTATTGCTTCTGTTTATTTTGCACCGTTAATTTTTACTTTAAGTTTAATAGCTGCTATTTATGCTTCATTAACTACTTTGCGACAAATAGATTTAAAAAAAATTATTGCTTATTCTTCGGTTTCACATATGGGATTTGTAACTATAGGAATTTTTTCATTTAATATACAAGGTCTTGAAGGAAGTATTCTTTTAATGTTAAGTCATGGATTAGTTTCAAGTTCTTTATTTTTATGTGTAGGTATGCTTTATGATCGTTATAAAACAAGAATAATTAAATATTACAGTGGATTATCTCAAGTTATGCCTATTTTTTCTCTATTTTTTCTCTTCTTTTCTTTTTCTAACATAGGATTTCCGGGTACAAGTAGTTTTATTGGTGAACTTTTAGTTTTATTAGGAATTTTTCAAATTAGCTCAAGCTTAACTTTTTTCATTGCAATTAGTATGATTTTAGCAGCAGCTTACTCTATTTGATTATTTAATCGAATTAATTTTGGTTTATTGAAATTACAATATTTTTCTTATTTTCAAGATTTGTCACGTAGGGAATTTTGGATTTTATTTCCTTTAGCCATTTTAATTTTATGAATGGGATTTTGTCCTAATGTTTTTTTAAGTATAGTTCATTTTTCAATTTTTTCATTACTTGAACAACTATGTTTTAATTAATTTATAAATTCATGTTTAATTTTATAACTTTACTCACTATCCCTGTATTTTTAATTGATATTGAAATATATTTATTAATTTATACGTTTTTATTTTTGCATATAAATTGAGGTTTATGTACAATAATAAATGACTATTTACATTTAAAAATAATTAATTCAATTTTTTTATTTTTAATTCGTATTTCAATAATTGAGATAACAAGGTATTCTTTTGAACTTTTATTATAGCTTTTTAAATTTAATTTTTTTAGTAATTATGAATAACATATTATACAATATTTATCCAATCTTAGCTGAAATTTATATAATATTTAGCGTTAACATTTTACTTATTTATGGAGTTTTTTTTAGTACTTCTTCTAAAATTGGTTATCCATTACTTAATGCAAATTTAGCATGATTAGTATTTCAAATTACTTTTTTTAGTGTTATATTGCTTTTTTTTCAGTCGTCTTTAAATTTTATATTTTGAAATGATTTTTTAATTTCTAATTCTTTTATTTATGGATTAAAATTTATTGTTTTAATTTCATTTATTTTTTTTTTCTTTTTAACTTTTTTTTATTCTTTACATGAAAAAATAAATTCATTTGAATACTGGATTTTATTATTGTTAGCTATTGTTGCATCACTTTTTATCATACAATCATATGATTTATTAACTATTTATATTTCAATTGAATTACAGAGTTTAATTTTTTATGTATTAGCAACTTTTAAAAGAACTTCAGAATTTTCTACAGAAGCTGGTTTAAAATATTTTATTTTAGGAGCTTTTTCATCTGCACTTTTATTGTTTGGATCTTCCTTATTATATGCCTTAACAGGATTGACAAATTTAGGAGATTTTCAAAAACTTTTTACTGAATTAACATTAAATGAAACTTCTTTACTATTTGGAAATTGAATAGGTTTAATATTTATTATTACAGCGTTATTATTTAAATTAAGTTCAGCACCTTTTCATATGTGAGCTCCAGATGTATATGAAGGATCTCCAACTTCTATAATGGCATTTTTTTCTATAATACCAAAATTAGTAATTATAACTCTTTTAATCAGATTTTTAATTTTTACCTTTCAAGACTTTATTTTTTTGTGAAAAAATATAATTCTAAGTTGTGCATTACTATCTATTTTTATAGGAACATTCGGAGCATTTTCACAAATAAAATGAAAACGTTTTCTTGCTTATAGTTCTATAAGTCACGTAGGTTTTTTTTTATTAGCATTATTGAACCTAGATTTTGAAGGTATTTCAAGTATAGTTTTTTATGCTATTATTTATATATTAATGACATTGGGATTATTTTCATTTATTTTAAATTTACGATTTTATTCTTATCCTAGTCATTACCAAACACGTTATTTACAAGACTTATTTTCTTTTGCTCGAATAAATCCAATTTTATCTTTATCTTTATCTTTAATTTTATTTTCAATGGCTGGAATTCCACCTTTAGCAGGATTTTTTTCAAAACTTTTCATATTATTATCTGCTTTACAGAAAAATATGTTTGGTAGTACTATATTTGTTATTTTAATGAGTTGTATCGGTTGTTTTTATTATATTAGATTAATAAAAACTATGTATTTTAATTTTACTGAACTTTGAATAATATCATATCCTATTAATAAATTAACTTCATATGTTTTAGGTTTATCTACCTTATCTATTTTATTTTTGTTTTTAGATATTGAAATTCTTTCTTTATTTACAACTTGAATGTCGCTAGTATTTTTACAATAAATTATAATAATATAACAATAATAAAAACATGTTTTTATTAATTACACTTTTTAAAATATTTACGCTAATTATTCCTTTGCTTATTGCAGTTGCTTACATGACTTTAGCTGAACGTAAAGTCATGGCTTCTATACAACGCCGAAAAGGACCTAATATAGTAGGAATTTTTGGTTTATTACAACCTTTAGCAGATGCTTTAAAACTTTTTGTAAAAGAGACAATTTTACCTTCTAGTGCTAACTTAATTATATTTATATTAGCTCCTATTTTAACTTTTTTATTAGCTTTACTTTCATGATGTGTTTTACCTTTAGGTGAAGGGATGGTATATGCTGACATCAACATTGGTATTTTATATATATTTGCTATATCTTCATTAGGTGTTTATGGAATTATTACATCAGGTTGATCTAGTAACTCGAAATACGCTTTTTTAGGTGCGCTTCGATCAGCAGCACAAATGGTTTCCTATGAAGTTTCAATTGGTTTAATATTTATTAACATTTTGTTATGTACAGGATCTTTAAATTTTACTGAGATTGTTTTAGCACAACAAGCTATTTGATTTGGAATTCCACTTTTTCCTATCTTATTAATGTTTTATATTTCAATTTTAGCAGAAACTAATAGAGCTCCTTTTGATTTACCAGAAGCAGAAGCAGAATTAGTAGCTGGATACAACGTGGAATATTCAGCGATGGGATTTGCTTTATTTTTTTTAGGAGAGTACGCAAATATGATTTTAATGTGTGGTTTAGCAACTAGTTTATTTTTAGGAGGTTGACTTCCTCCTTTCAATTATACTATATTATTTTGAATCCCATCTACTATTTGATTTGGTATTAAAACAACCATCTTACTTTTTGGATTTATTTGAGTTAGATCTTCCTTTCCACGATATCGTTATGATCAATTAATGCGTTTAGGTTGAAAAATTTTTTTACCTTTGTCTTTAGGATGGGTATTTTTAGTATCTGGTTTTCTTTTAGGATTTAATTGATTGCCCTAAAAAAATAAATTAAAATGAAATTAATTTTTGTTGAGTACTCTTTAATTTTAATTTTTTTAGCAATAGCTACCTTGTTATCTTCAATAATTTTTATTTTGTCTTATTTTTTTGTTCCGCAGAGAGCTGATCAAGAAAAAATTAGTGCATACGAGTGTGGTTTTAATCCTTTTGATGACGCTAGAGCGACTTTTGATGTTAGATTTTATTTAGTTGCTATTCTTTTTCTAATTTTTGATTTGGAAGTTAGTTTTTTATTCCCTTGATCTTTAATTTTAGGAAAAATATCATCATTTGGATTTTGAATCATGATTTTATTTTTAATAATTTTAACAATTGGTTTTTTATATGAATGATTCAAAGGAGCTTTAGAATGAGAATAATATTTCAACTAAAATAATTTATTTAACTATATAAGTAAAATTGTAAAATACTTGATCCCTTTTCGAACTCGAAAGTAATTTTATCTTTACTAAAAATACTATTTAAGAAATGGAAATCTTAGTCAGTTAAAATAAAAAACTAAAAAATTATGAAAATTATTAATTCTAAAAAATCGGTTGTATTATCAATTATTTTTACTTCCAATAATGTTTTATATACTTTAACTAATTTTTATGGAGATGTTATATTTTGAACTTCAATAGGTTCAAGAAAATCAAAAGGCTTAAAAAAATCAGCTTTTTTAACTATAGCATTGACAAATAAAATTATATTAAATCATGCAACTCAACTTGGTTATAATTATATTCATATTAAAATCAAAGGTTTTAGTAAGAATAAGAAAGTCGTTATAAAATCATTAAAGCAATCAATTTTAAAAATTTTATCTATTTGTGATGAATCTTCTTTTCCACATAATGGATGTATAAATCCAAGAAATAAAAGAATTTAGAGAACGAAATAGTTCAATTGGTCAGAACATTGGAATCATAATCTAAAAGTTGTAGGTTCGAGTCCTACTTTCGTTATTAGGCTAGATAGCAAAGAGGTTATGCAAAAGATTGCAAATCTTTTTATATTGGTTCGAGTCCAATTCTAGCTTTTATCGAGAGGCTTAAAAAATATTAAAACAACAATAAAAATGAATGTTACTTTACAAAGTGCAAAAATGATAGGAGCTGGTTTAGCAACAATTGGTTTAACTGGTGTAGGAGCTGGTGTAGGAATTGTATTCGGTTCTTTAGTAATGGCATATGCAAGAAATCCATCATTAAAACAACAATTATTTGGTTATACTATTTTAGGATTTGCATTAACAGAAGCAATAGCTTTATTTGCTTTAATGATGGCGTTTTTAATTTTATTTACTTAAGTATTGAATTTTAATTAATAGGGTATGGCGAAAAAAGGTTATCGTGTTTGCTTTGGGTGTAAAAGATTGTAGGTTCGAGTCCTACTACCCTAAAAAATAATAATAAGGTGAATGGCTGAGTGGTTTAAAGCGTCAATTTTGAAAATTGATATAAAAAATTATCGTGGGTTCAAATCCTACTTCACCTAAAGTCTAGATAGCTCAGTGGTAGAGCATAGGGTTGAAAATCCTTGAGTCATAGGTTCAAATCCTATTCTGGACAAATTTATTTGAATTATTTGTTAAACATTATTTTTAATTAAAAAACTATGCTAAAAAATTATAAAATTTTCAATCGTCCTTTATCACCTCATCTTACGGTATATTCTCCACAAACTTCTTCGATTTTTTCAATTTGACATAGATTTACTGCTATTATTTTAACAATAAATTTAATTTTTTTATTAATTACATTAAAATATATTATCTTAACTTATTCCGAAAATTTTTGTGTTTTAAATAGTAATAAATTTTTTATTTTTAATTTACCAATTTGATTAAAATATTTTTATATTTTTTTTTGTTTAATTATTTTTTTTTACCATAGTTTTAATGGTATTCGCCATATTATTTTAGACTTAAATTTTTTAATTTATTCCAATGTTTTTAACAAAAACTAAAAAAATTAATCTATTTTCAAAGAATTTATATAATTCATATAAATTCTTAAGAATTTATAGATGAAATCCTTATTTAAACAAGAAGCCTTGATTTTCTATTTATCCTATTTTATTAGAAAATTGTGGACCTATGGTGCTTGATGCTTTAATACAGATTAAAGATTTTCAGGATTCAACTTTAACTTTTAGACGATCTTGTCGTGAAGGAATTTGTGGTAGTTGTTCTATGAATATAAATGGTATCAATACATTAGCATGTTTAAAAACTTTAAACATTCAAGAAAGATTTTTAACTTTATATCCTTTACCACATATGTATGTTATTAAAGATTTAATTCCTGATTTGACTAACTTTTATTCGCAATATAAATCAATTAAACCTTGATTAATAAATTTTAAGAATTCTAATAGTGAATATTTACAATCAAAAAGAAATCGCTTAGAATTAGATGGTTTATATGAATGCATTTTATGTGCTTGTTGTTCCGCTAGTTGCCCTAGTTATTGGTGGAATCATGATAAATATTTGGGACCTGCAATACTTTTACAAGCTTACAGATGAATCGTTGATTCAAGAGATTTTTTTACTACAAAGCGATTAAAGTTTTTAAATCATAAGATGCGTTTATTTCGTTGTCATACTATTATGAATTGTACTAAAGCATGTCCAAAAAATTTAAATCCAGGAAAAGCTATTATTTCTATAAAACAATATATTAATTAATATTAGGCGAAGAGAGCTTGACAGGTTTAAGCAATAAATTGTGAATTTAGAGAATGTGGGTTCAAATCCCATTCTTCGCCTAATATTTAAAAACTAAGCGAAAATAGCTTAATTGGTAGAGTGTAATCTTGCCAAGATTATGGTTGAGGGTTCGAATCCCTTTTTTCGCTTATTAAAAAACTAATATTAAATGAATATTGATATAATATTATTTCATTTTTTTTCAATTTCTGCTTTGCTTGCATCTCTTATGGTTATTACTTTATCTAATGCAGTTCATTCTGTATTATTTTTAATATTAGTTTTTTTTAATATTTCTGGATTATTATTAGTATTAGGAGCTGAATTTCTTTCTTTTATGTTTTTAATTGTTTATGTAGGCGCAATTGCTGTTTTATTTTTATTTGTGGTTATGATGTTAAATATTAAACTAAATTTAATAAGAATTGATATAATTTCAATTTTTCCTTTAATTACTTTATTTTTCTCATTTTTAATTTATCAATTTTTTGAAATGATAAATTCTAATTTTATTATATTTGAATATAATAAAATTAGTTGAATTGCATGATTTATTGAAAATAATAGCTTAAAGAATATAGAAGTGATAGGTAATGTTTTATACACAAAATTTAGTTTAATATTTTTACTTTGTGGATTAATTCTTTTAGTTGCTATGATAGGATCGATTGTTTTAACAATGCATCAACGAGTAGATACAAAAAAACAAAAAATCGAAATTCAATTATCTCGTAATTCTGATAAAATAATAAAATTTATTAATCTACGTATATAATATGAGTACCTACGGACATGATGAAATTTGGTAAACATGCTAAATTTAGATTTTAGTGAAATATAATCTTGTAGGTTCGAGTCCTACTGTCCGTAAATCTTTAATTTAAGCTTAAATATTAACATTAATATTTAAGCTTAAATTAAAGATTTTTAATAGAGTTTAAACTCTATTAAAAATCTTTCTATTTTCCCTAAAATAGGTAATAATAACAAGAAATATAAAAAATAATAAATACTAGCAATTTGGCCAATAAGAACATAAGGTTCTTCTACAGGCATTCCTCCAATTCAACCTAACAATAAGCAGCAACTAAAAATAATTCAATATAAGAATTTATAGACTGGCCTAAATCTAGAACTTCTTATATTAGTACTATGAATTCAAGGCAATAACGCTAAAACAACAATAGCAAAAATCATGGCTATAACTCCACCTAATTTATGTGGAATACTTCGCAGAATAGCATAAAAAGGCAAAAAATATCATTCGGGAACAATATGAGCTGGAGTAACCATAGGATTAGCTTCTATATAATTATCTGAATGTCCTAGAACATTTGGTGCAAAATAAACAAAAAACGAAAAAAATAGTATAAATATAACTAATCCTAAAAAGTCTTTAATTATAAAATAAGGAAACATACTGACTTTATCAATATTTGAATTTATACCTAAAGGATTTCCTGATCCATTTTGATGTAAAGCAGCTAAATGTATAATAGATAAAGCAATAATAATGAATGGTAGTAAATAATGTAAACTAAAAAATCTGTTTAACGTAGCATTATCAACTGAAAATCCTCCTCATAATCAAGTAACTATTGAATTTCCTATTAAGGGAATAGCTGATACTAAATTTGTAATAACTGTAGCTCCTCATAAACTCATTTGACCTCATGGTAACACGTAACCTATAAATGCAGTTATAATCATAAGAAGAAATATTACAACACCAATTACTCATACTCAATGACGAGGTTTAGTATATGAACCAAAGTATAATCCTCTAAATATATGAATATAAACTACTATGAAAAACATAGAAGCCCCATTAGCGTGAATATAGCGTAATAATCAACCGTAATTAACATCACGCATTATATGTTCTACACTAATAAAAGCTAACTCAACATGAGGTGTGTAATGCATAGCTAAAAAAACACCAGTTATTATTTGAATAATTAGACAAATTGCAGATAAAAAACCAAAATTTCATGCATAATGTATATTTATAGGAGTAGGATAATCAATTAAATGATTATTTGCAATAGCAATAAGAGGACGTTTTATTAAGCGCATACTAATTTAGTTTTTAATAATATTTAGGAAAGAATTGTACTCGCTACTGGACTTGAACCAGTAACTTATTTGAAGAATGAATTTTAAATTCATCGTGTTTACCTTTTTCACCAAGCGAGTTTAAAATTCAGTTTATTTCTAAATTCATTGATCTTTCTTTAGATAATTCTTTCCTAAGTATTAGAGAAATTAAGATGAAATAACATAAATTAATTTTAAATTTTTTTATATTAATTAACTAAATAATGTATTTAATTATTTTATACCAAATGTTAATAAAAAGATGTAATTATAGATAATATTATAAACATAAAATTATAATTAAGCATAAATTGCTAAAAACTTACTAATTAGATCTTTAAAACTTTATTTTCTTCTTATCAAATATTTGATAAGAAGAAAATGAAAAATAGATTTCATTCAACAATTATTAAAAACGCTGTATTTGTTTACTCAATTATTTTTTATTATATTGCTTCTAATGTTACTTATGAAACTAATTTATTTGAATATAAAACCGTAAATAAATCTAAAATCGTTAAATTTAAATTTTTTAAAACTAATAATTTAAAAAAGCAATAAACTTGATTTATTGGTGTTGAGGGGGACATAGACATTAAAAATTATTTAATAGGACTCAATTTGACCCTTAAATTTGAACATTTATTTTGGTTTTGAAATTAATTATTTCATTTATAAAGTTTTTGAAAGGCTCACTATCTAAGAGATTCTTCTCAAATTTTATAAACTTCTAAAGAGTTTAAACTCTTTAGAAATAGATTAATTATATAAACATGGTGATCCTGTACCTTCTGAATATGATTTTAAACTGGTGTAAAAGGACTCGAACCTTTAAATGATAACATCAAAAGTTATTGCCTTTCCAATTTGGCTATACACCATTTAGCGAGTAACGGGACTCGAACCCGTATAAATTAACTTGGAAAGTTAAAGAATTTACCAATTCATCTATACTCGCTGTTAAACAATTTTGATATACTCTCTAATAGAAATTTTATTAAAACATTTAAAATTATAAATCTTCAAATGTTTTAAATAAAATTGTTTTATTAAAGCCACTTTATTTAATTTTTTTATAAGAAGTAAGGTAATAATTTTTGTAACCTGATTTTCTATTCTTTTCGTAAATAAAAGTTTTTTTGGAAATATTAAGCTATAATTTTGTTTTACATAAAATGGTAATTTATATGTTATTACTGTTATTATGCATGTAAAATGATTTTTTAATAAATTAAAATTTAAATGCAATTCTTTAAATTTATTTTTAAAATTAATGAAAGAATTTAAAGAACTAATAATACGATTTAAGGAATCCATTATCATTAGTTCTATTTTTAAAGATTGTGTAAATAAATCATGTTGAATAGATGACTTAATATTAATAAATGCTAATCAAATAAATATTGAAAAACATAAAAAAATAAGAGTTTCTTCATTCAATAAAATTATATTTCGAGAAATTAGTATAATTGATAATATACTAATAAGACTAAAATTAAACATTTTTATTTTTTATTTAAGAACCACCTCATCAATATATTGATACAAATAAAAACAATCAAACAACATCTACAAAATGTCAATATCAAGCTGCTGATTCAAATCCAAAATGATGTTGCTTTGTCAATTGATATCGAAGTAATCGAACTAAGCAAACTATCAAAGATATCGTTCCTATAAAAACATGAAAACCATGAAAACCTGTAGCCATATAAAATGTTGAACCATAAATTCCATCGGACAATCTGAAATCAGCCATATTGTACTCATAAGCTTGAAACGTTGTGAATATAATAGCTAATAAAACAGTTAAAAATAAACTTATAATAGCTTGAGTGCGATAATTAGCCGTTAAAGCATGATGTGATCAAGTTACAGTACAACCTGAAAGTAATAAAATAAGAGTATTTAAAAATGGAATTTCTCAAGGATCAAGAACATTAATTCCTTTAGGTGGTCAAATTGAACCAATTTCAACTGTTGGCGCTAAGCTACTGTGAAAAAAAGCTCAAAAAAAAGCAAAGAAAAATAAAATTTCAGAAATGATAAAAAGTATAACTCCGTAACGTAAGCCTTGTTGTACAAGACCTGTATGATGACCTTCAAAAGTAGACTCTCTAATAACATCACGTCATCAAGTAAACATAGTTACTAATAAACTTAAAAAACTAACTATTAAAATAAAGAAACCTTCTTTATAAGCATGCATATACATAACTCCTCCAATAGTACAAGAAAACGCTAATAATGAAGCAATAAAAGGTCAAGGACTAGGATCTACAAGATGAAATGGATGTCTTTGAGTTGACTTAGAGATTTGAGATAAGGATATTTTTTTAAGCATTTTATTAAATTAATTAAATTTGGATTTCAAAATTATCTTTAAAATAGAAACAACTCATTTTCTTAAAATTTGAAAAAGTTTTTTATTTGAATCAAAAAAAGTTATAAATAGTATAATAAGTAAAAGGATTTGGAAAATAGAAATTTTCATAAATTATTCACTTAATTTAGTAGAAATTCATGTAATATAATTTGGTAATGAAACCGCTTCAACAACAATTGGCATAAATCCATGATTAATTCCACAAATTTCACTACACTGTCCATAATATAAACCTTCACGCTTAACAAAAATCGAAGTTTGGTTTAAACGACCTGGAATAGCATCACATTTTAATCCTAACGAAGGGACAGCTCAACTATGTAATACATCCGCTGCTGAAACAATAACACGAATATGAGTATTTACAGGTATAACCATATGATTATCAACTTCTAATAGTCGAAGTTGACCTAAATCTAAATCCTCTTCAGGAATCATATAACTATCAAAAGTAATTGGTTCATTATTTTCATTGGTATAATCTGAATATTCGTAACTTCAATATCATTGATGACCTAAAGTTTTAATTGTTATTGCAGGAGAAATTATTTCATCCATAGCATATAAAAGCGAAAACGAAGGAATAGCAATAATTAAAAGAATAAATGCAGGAGTAATTGTTCAAACCATTTCAATTAAAGTTCCATGTGATAATGAAGATGATATTGGATTTTGTGTTTGTTCAAAATGTCAAAGCGTTCTCATTAACATTCAAGACACAAAAGTTGATATTACGCAAATAAAAAACATAAGGTCATGATGTAAATTTATAATACCTTCCATCACTGGTGTTGCTGGATCTTGAAAACCTAATTGTCAATTTAAAGCTGAATCAGAAAATGCAATATTAAAATAAATAAATAGTATAAAAAATAATATAAAATAGCTAATTTTTTGTTTTAATTTAATCTTCATTTTATTTTATTGTTTCACAAATTAAAGGCATTTCTTCAAAAGTATGATAAGAAGGAGGAGAAGTTACTACCCATTCTAAGGTATAACTTTCAAAATGAGTTGAATCTGTAAAAGTTCATGGTGAATTTACACAAAAATTAGATGAAGTTAACGATATAAAAACAATATAAAAAAAAAACAATGTACTAAATAAAGCAACATATGAACCATAAGAAGCAATTAAATTTCAACCCGAGTAAGCATCTGGATAATCTGGAATTCGTCTTGGCATACCAGCTAATCCAAGAAAATGCATTGGCATAAAAGTTAAATTTACTCCTATAAAGGTTGATCAAAAATGAATTTGACCTAACAATTCCGGATATTGCGAACCTGTTATTTTGCCAAATCAATAATAAAAACCAGCAAAAATTGCAAAGACAGCACCCATTGATAAAAGTAGAGTAGGCAGATTAAACTATTTATATTTTAAAATCCTCTCTCCAAACCGTGCATGCAACTTTCACTGCACACGGCTTTCACTTCAAAAGATTAAATTAAATTAATTAAAAAACAAACAAATAATTTTTTACTTAAAGCAATTCATTTAGTTTAGGATAAGAACATATTTTTACCAAATTTTTATCGTAAACTGATAAGTTTTTACCAAATTTTTTAAACACTTTTTTTAAAGTGTTTAAACGTAATTTAGAAGCAAATGTTAATGCACAAGAGTATTTCAGTATATAATGTACTTTTAAAGTAAATTCTTTATAATTTGAAGCTAAAAAATGAATTTTAAATAAATTTCTTTCAAAACTAGAATAAATTTTAATAAGTTCACATAAAGATTTATGAATTAGTTTATTACAACAAGTGGGATTTCCATTAAATTTACAATAACCTAAAAAAGCAAGTTCTTTAATAATTTTATCAATAGAAATATTTAAAACAATATAATTTTTAGGTATTAAACTAGAATCTTTGTTTTTGTTAATATAAATGTTGTATCCCAAAAAAAATACATTTCTAGAAGTTGATTTATTAATACTTAAATTTATTAAATTTAAATCGCAAATAAAAGACTCTTTTAGTATAGAATAAATTTGTTTTTGAATAATAAAACAATCTTTTTCAGAGCCTATTACACTAATAAAAAAGCTATCATTATAACGAACGTACTCTATTTGATTAAAATATTTTTTATCAATCTTATATTTTCTCATTTTTAGTTTAAATAAAAATTTTTTTATTGATAAATCAAAATCATAAAGAATTATATTTATCAATAAAAAATTCATAGACACATTTTTCAAATCAGATTTGTAATAGCAATAATTAATTAATTCAATCTCTAATGCTTTGCAAAATAAATCAATAAAATATTGATCTTCAATAATGTTTTTTATTTTAGAAATTAAAAACATTTTATTCTTTTTCATGAAATATTTAGAAAAATTACCCCTAATAAATCATTTTGCTGAATGCATTTTTGTATAAATCTTATTAAAAGTCTCTTGATAATTTTTGTGTTTTAGTTGTTTAAAAAATATTATTATTATTAATTGCTTTAGTCCTTCAAAAATAATTTGGTCTTCTAAACTATAAGAATTATTTGTTTGTTTTTTAAATTGATAAAATCCTATTTTTAGTTTTTTAGATAAATTATTAAGTTGATTTAAATTAATAGTGCTTATATTATCTTTTCTGCTATTAATCTTTCTGTAACATTTAATAAGGAATTTAGAACTACTTAATAAACTATATAAATTTCTTATCTTTCTTTTTGTAATCAAAAAAGTATCAATTTGTTTTTGTAATTTATTTAATTCTGTAGAAATATCATTAATATTTGAAAATAAATTTGATTCTACAACTTTTGAACTAGAGTCCTTTCTAATTTTAGTTAAATTATTACTAAAATTTCGTACTACAACTCCTCCGAATCCTCGTATCTTTCGATAATCAGGATTTCCCGAATTCTGCACCATAACATTATTAATTATCCTTAGATTTCCCACAATTTTATAAACTTTTAATAAGTTTTGGGTTCTTAAATGCTTCAATATTAAAATAATTATGTAAATTTTAATATTAAGATAACAATTATTTTTTTTTCAAAAAAAATAACTTAGAATGTAATGTCTACCATACTGTTTGTAAAAGGGATTCGTTATCCTAATCTTAGATAATATAGCTTGAAAAATACTTTTTCAATTTTTCTTTATTAACATGCTTTTTTCCCATATTAGTTGGCCTAATATTAGTAAGTTAATTGCTTTAATATAATAAATGTAATACATTTAGAAGCATTTATATATGTTCATTGTAGTTGAACTACGTTATGTAACATTAGACGGCGCACCATAATGAAAATGTGCTACAACATAATAAGTATCATGTAAACTAATATCTAAACCTGAATTAGCTAAAATAACTCCAGTTAGACCACCAATTGTAAACAAAAATATAAAACCAATTGCAAATAACATAGGAGTTTTCAAATGAATTGATCCTTCTCACATAGTAGCTACTCAACTAAAAATCTTGATACCCGTTGGTATTGCAATAATCATAGTAGCGGCAGTGAAATAAGCTCTAGTGTCAACATCAAGACCAACAGTATACATATGATGTGCTCAAACAATAAAACCTAAAACACCAATTGAAACCATAGCATAAACCATACCAATGTAACCAAAAACAGGTTTTCTTGAAAAGGTTGAAACAATATGGCTAATCATACCAAAGCCTGGAAGTATTAAAATATAAACTTCAGGATGGCCAAAAAATCAAAAAAGATGTTGATATAAAACTGGATCTCCACCACCTGCAGGATCAAAAAATGAAGTATTGAAATTACGGTCTGTTAAAAGCATAGTTATTGCTCCTGCTAAAACAGGAACAGCTAAAAGAAGTAAAAACGCTGTCACAAGTATAGATCAAACAAACAAAGGAATTCTATACATACTTTGTCCTATACTACGCATATTTAAGATAGTAGAAATAAAGTTTATTGCACCTAATATTGATGATGCTCCTGCTAAATGTAAACTAAAAATTGCTAAATCTATAGCTCCTCCTGAATGACTTTGGATGGAACTCAATGGAGGATAGACAGTTCAACCAGTTCCAGGTCCTACTTCTACTAATGCAGAAATTAATAATAAACAAAGTGATGGAGGAAGTAATCAAAAAGAAATATTATTAAGTCTTGGAAATGCCATATCTGGACTTCCAATCATTATAGGAACTAATCAATTCCCAAAACCACCTATTAATATAGGCATTACCATAAAAAAAATCATTAAAAACGCATGTGCTGTTATTAAAACATTATAAACTTGGTGATTTCCCAAAAGTAAATGATTTCCAGGCTGCGCTAGTTCCATACGAATTAACATTGACATACAACCACCTAAAATTCCTGAGAAAGCCCCAAATAACAAATAAAGAGTACCAATATCTTTATGATTAGTTGAAAAAATTCAACGATAAACTCATTGAATAAAAAAAGAATGCATAATTATTAATGTAATGAATTATAAGTTGCATCTTTATTAATCTAGTTTTGCTAATCGAGAGAGACGGGACTCGAACCCGCAACTTTTAATGCGACAGACTAACACTCAACCTTTGAGTTTCTCTCCCAGTACATATTAAGGATCAATTTTTTTAACTAAAGCGAGTTTAAAAGAAACTTTTTTTTCGATAAATTTTAAAGTTTCTAGCATTTGATAATCTGTAAGACCACTAAATTCAAATAAAATAGAACCTGGTGATAAAAAAATTGCTTTTGTGTAAATAAAACCTTTACCTTTACCCATTCTAGATTCTGGGCTTAATTTTGTAAGATTTAAATTAAAAAACATTAAATTCCACATTTTATAATATCTACCATTACTTGTTATTGATTTAAGTTTTTGAATTAAAAATCGTTCAATTGATATTATTTGTATTGTATTTAATCTTCCAAATGAGAGGGATTTTATAGCAAATTTTCCAAATCTAATAATATGTTTAGATTGGGTTAAATTTAAAGAATATTTAACATAACTTTTTTTGTTATTATACATAATAAATTAATAAATTTTATAAAAAAGCCAAATTTGAAATCCGCAGGTCCCAAATTTTGTAAAAATTTCGTTTTTTGAGTATTCTACTTTATTTTTTAATGTTGATAAAGATAAAGAACCAGAATTATATTTTGTAATTTTTGCCATTTGATTTCTCGAATTATCAAATCGACCAGCTAATCGAATTTTAAAACCAATTAACTTTATTCTAAAAGGCCCTTTTTTAAAATATGAAATTTTATTTAAATTTAAACATAAATTTAAAACTTTATTTACATTTTGCATAATTTTTATTAATGATAAATTTCGTTTTAAAAGATACTGGATATAAAATATAATTAAATTAGATGTTGAAAATCAAGATGTTTTAAAATAAAAATAAATTTTCACATTTAGAAATAATCATTTAGAAATAACCCTTAAAAGATTATTTTGTAATTTTAATAAATATTTATAATTTATTTGTGAAAAAGCTAAGCAATGTACATTTATAAAAACTAAATGTTTGAAAGTAAATCACTCAATGTGGCTTATTGCTATTTTATGCAAACAAAAAAACCGATTCAAAAAATCAAAGATTTGTAGTTTTTTATGTAAAATTTTAGAGTACGGTTTAAAGTTTTTACCATAATTTTGTAATATTGAATTTCAAACTTGAGTTTTTCCAAGTCGTAAACTTATAGGATTAATTTTTTGTGCCATTTTTTTTTTGGTTAAGTTAGATTAAAATCTTTATTGAATAAATTCGTATTTATAAAATGTTTATTACTAAACTAATTTTCTAAACCGATCAATCTAATTATCTTTTAGAATATTCATGAAAAAAAGAAAAGATGTTTTAGTACTTTTGATTCTTTCAGTACTTATACATTATTAACGTAGCTACTTGACTATGCTAAAGGCAAAACAATCAATACACCAGAGGTTAAAATATTTTGGTCCTCTCGTACTAAAAATAAACTTTTGATTTTTCTTACTTACAGTAGATAGGGACCGAACTGTCTCACGACGTTCTGAACCCAACTCACGTACCTTTTTTACTAGCGAACAACTAGACCCTTGAAATCTTCTTCAATTCCAGGATAAGATGAGTCGACATCGAGGTATCAAACCGTGGTATCAATAGGAACTCTCAACCACGATGAATCTGTTATCCCTAGAGTTCCTTTTATTTGTTGAGCGGTAAAAATTCCACACTTTTATACCGGATCAATATGACTGACTTACGTCCCAATTTGACTCATCAGTCTAATTATCAAGCAAATTTTTGCCATTATACGCTTCATTATTTAAAAAAATAATTGTAATTCACCTTCGTACGCCTCCGTTACTTTTTAGGAGGCACTCGTCCCAAGTAAACTCCCTTTCTTATACGGTTTTTATATTAAATTAAGTAAAACATTATTAGTTTGAGTGGTATTTCAATTTTGTAAATTACTCCCACTTATTCTTCACAAATTTATAATTCTTACAATATAAAAATAGAGTAAAGGATCTAGGGTCTTTCCGTCTTACTGTAAGTAACCTACATTTTCATAGGTTTTGTAATTTCACTGATTTCATATTAGAGACAGTAAAGCAATCGTGACGCCATTCATGCAGGACGGAATTTACCCGTCAAGGAATTTCGCTACCTAAGGATTCTTATAGTTAGAACCGCCGTTTACTTAGGATTAAAATTTAAGCTAATAACTAAAATTTATCACTTTTAAGCACTGGGCAGGCATCAAACTCTATACTTTTTATATTTAATTAGCAGAGTTCTATGGTTTTGATAACCAGTCGTTACTTTTAATTTTATGATACCATAAAAATTATGGTTCTCCTTATTGCGAACGTACAGAGTTAATTTGCCGAATTCCTTTAATATGATTCCATCATTCATTTTAATCTTTTCAATAAGTTTACCTGTGTCGGTTTAAGTACGGTTTTTATATTATAATTTTTTCCTGAGAAATAAAAAAATTTGTTTTTACCTTATTTTATATTATAATTTTTTATTGCTTTTCATATTAAACTTTAATACATATAATATTTTATATCCTATCAAGTACAACTTTCGTTCTCCTTTTAAGGACCGTTTAACTCAACGCATTTAAAATTACGTTGAAACCCTTAAACATAAAATGATTATGATTAATTAACACAATTTTCGTTACTCATGTCAGCATTAGCAATTCTGATTTAATTTTAATAATTTAACAATTATTAAAAACTTACAGAACGTTTCACTACCATTGTAATAATCCGTTACTTCGATATATAATTTGAAGTCTCCTTTCATTTTAAATATTAAAAAATAAAATATTGAGCTAAAACGCTTTCTCTAATAAAAGGCCGCTTCTAAGCCTATTCAATATGTTATTTGATTTTTTAAAAATTTTTTTCTCTAAATTATAATTTGGAGATCTTAGTATTCGGTCTGGATTGTTCTCCTCTCGTCTATAAACCTTATCGCTTAAAGACTGACTACTACTTATAATTAAATTATAATTAGGAGTTAAATTAAATTTAGTAAATTTTTATATCCCTTTATTTAATCTGTACTCTACTTAAAATTTACTAAATTAGTAATGTAGTACTTAAATACATTTCGTGAAAAACCGGCTATCGCCGAGTTTGATTGATCTTTCACCCCTAACTATAAGTCATCTCCGTATTTTGCTACATACGTGAGTTCGGCCCTCAAAAAACATATTAAAGAATTATCAGCCTGCTTACAGTTAGATCACTCGGCTTCAGGTTTAATGTATATTACTTTGAATGCCTACAAATTTTTATTTTAAGCTTGCTATATATATTAACTTACTGACTCATTATGCAAAAGGCACTTCGTTATTATTGAACTCCGAAAAATTATAAGTATTAAATTTTAGTTATCCTATTGGAATTTTTCACCTTTCCCTCACGGTACTCGTTTACTATTGATCAAAAAAAATTATTGACTTGGAAGGTGGTTCTCCCATATTCATACAAAATAAATTATTCATATTACTTAATTTATTTACTAAAGTATTTAAGTTAATACAGGACTTTTACCTTCTAGGGTTTAATATAATTTTAAATTAAATAATTTATTCAGTCATAATCATGTTCACTCACCGTTACTTATGATTTCTCGTTTGATTTTTTTTATTGCTAATAAGATGATTCAATTCACAATATTATAAATTTGAGTTTACTCTCGGAAACTTACAAATCACAGGCCAATGCCTCCGTGCAATTTTTCGTAGCGCGACGTCCTAAAATTTTTTTATCAAGGTTTCCATTTAATACTTGTTTAAAAGATTTTAAAATTCCTTAACCAAAAACTAACCCTTAGTCAAACTCATTAGTTCGACTGTTATTGAATTACGTATCCTAAAATAAACAACTAAAATTGCTAGTCCTATTGAAGATTCCGCAGCCGCTACTGTTAAAATAAGCAATGAAAAAATCTGACCATTAATATCATCCAAGTAAATAGATGAAAAAATAAAAATAAAGCTAATTGATAAAAACATCATTTCAAGCGACATTAACATAATAAGAATATTCTTTTGATTTAAAAACATTCCAAAAACACTAACTAAAAATAAAAGAGAAGCAATATTAATACAATTTATTTGATTAAGCATAATTTATTTGATTTAAATTGGGATAGTAAAAAATTAATTTATTTTCCAGCCGCAGGTTCCCCTACGACTACCTTGTTACGACTTCACTTTAGTCCTTTTTTTATTGTAAATTAAATTAATTTTCGAATAAAAATAATTCCCATAGCGTGACGGGCGGTGTGTACAAGACCCGAGAACAAATTCACCATAACATTCTAATTTATGATTACTAGCAATTCCAACTTCATGTTTTCGAGTTTCAGAAAACAATCCGAATTAATTTATTTAAAGTATTGCTAAAATTTTCATTTTTGCTTCTTTTTGAAAAACTATTGTAGCACATGAAAGTAGCCCAACTTATTAGGGTCATGAGGACTTGACGTCATTCTTTCCTTCCTCCAAGATATCCTTAGCAGTTTATATTTTAAAATAAATAAGAGTTTCGTCCGTTTGTTGGAATGAACCAAACGCTTCACAGCACGGACTGACGACAGCCATGCAACACCTGTAAATTATACAAAAGTTGGTAAGATTTCGCGCGTATTGTCGATTTAAACCACATGCTCCACTGCTTGTGCAGGTCCCCGTCAATTCCTTTGAGTTTTAATCTTGCGATCGTAGTTCCCAGGCGAAGTGTTAAATATGTTAACTGCATTTCCGAATAATCAAAAATAAACACTTATCGTTTAAGGCATGGACTACGGGGGTATCTAATCCCCTTTGCTACCCATGCTTTAATACCTCAATGTCAGTTTTAATTTAGGTTATTGCTTACGCTATTGAAGTTCCTTTAGATATCAAAACATTTTACCGTTACTCCTAAAATTCCATAACCCTCCCTTAAACTCTAGAAAATTACTATAATAACTAATTTAAAAATAAAATTTAGATTTTGAGTTAAAAATTAATTTACCACCTACGTATGCTTTACGCCCAATCAATTTGAATAACGCTTGCCCTTCTCGTTTTACCGCGGCTGCTGGCACGAAATTAGCCAGGACTTTTTTACAATTAAATCATAATTTTAAATTGTATAAAGTGCTTTACAATTGTATATCTTCAATCACACATATGGTTTAGCTGGGTCAAGCTTTCGCTCATTGCCCAAAATTCCTCACTGCTGCCTTCTAATGAAGTTTGGACCGTTTTTCAGTTCCAATGTGGTTGTTCATCCTCACAGACCAACTAAAGATCGTAAGCTTGGTAAACTTTTACTAAACCAACTACTTAATCTTGTATAGACTCTTCTTAAAACAAAAATATTTTTTAAGTATTAAACCTTTTTTAAGATTAATTTCTATATGTTACTCACCCGTATGCCATTAATTTAAATAAAAAATTAAATTCATTCAACTTGCATGTGTTAGGCCAACCATTAGCGTTCATTCTGAGCCAGGATCAAACTCTTTTATGTATATAATAAAAATTTATGACAATTTTACTATCCCAATTATAATTTCTTAATATAAATTTTTATAGTATAAGTTAGTTCAAATCTTAAATGAATAATTTATATATTGTTCTTCAATTAAAAGTTGAATTAATATTTTACGATTTAAAAGTAATCGATTTTTTGTAATAAAATAAATAAAAAAATTATATTTAAACTTATTCATTAAATTTATTTGAGTAATAAATTTTTGTTTTGTAGTTCGTTTTTTAAGCTTACGACTTTTAGTTTTAAAAAACTCTTTTTTAATTTGATTTATATTGCAAGACATTAAAAAAAATAAAAATTATTACGGGAGTAGGACTCGAACCTACAACTTTAGGACATGAGCCTAACGAGTTAACCCAATTTACTCTATCCCGTTTGTACTCTCAGTGGGGCTTGAACCCACATTTTTGCCATGAAAAGGCAGTGTCTTAAACCATTAAACGATAAGAGCTTGGTTAATTCTTTTTTTTACCATATTTAGAACGTGCGTTTTTTCTTTTAGATACTCCATGCAAATCGTAAGAACCTCTAATAAAATGATAACGCACTCCAGGTAAATCTGGAACTCTACCACCCCGAACTAAAACTAAAGAGTGTTCCTGTAAAGAGTGTTCCTCACCAGGTATATATCCAATTACAAACTTTCCAGTAGTTAAATAAACTTTTGCTACTTTACGTTCAGCTGAATTTGGCTTTTTTGGATTTAAAGTAAATACTTTAACACAAATACCTTTTCTTTGAGGAGATTTTTTTAAAGCTATTACCTTATTTTTTTTTAATTGATGTTTTCTTGGTTTATTTAATAATTGTTGAGTAGTCGGCATTTTAATAAAATTAATTTACTTTGAGTTTTAAAGCAAAGAAAAAAGAAAAAACTTTCATAAAAAATAACAATTGAAAAAATAATAAAAAACTGAGTAAGTAAATCAGAGGGAAATATAAAAAATAAAAATAAAATATTTAAAAATGCAATTTGTTTACGATATAATTTAATTAAGTTATAAATTTTAAAAGAAGAAATAAACGTTAAAGCATTTACTATCAATAATAAAAAATAAAAATTTAGTAAACAAAAAAAATATCTAAATTCTAAAGTTCAAGAAATATAATTTAAAATTTTAAACTCTACTTCAATACTTAATATTGAATTATAATTTTTCATTTCTCATTGAATTAAAAATTCGATGAAACAAGGCAAAATAACGAAATAACAAAATAATAATGAAAAATAAAAAATAAAAAATGAAGAGGTAAGTAAATTGATAAAAAAATGAAATTGGTATCGGTATCAACTTGGTTTTGAAAATTGATACAATTGATAAAAAAATAAAGGAGCTACAGCGCTTAAAGACGTTGAAGTAACTAAAGAAAAAATTGTATTAATTAGTTCAGTGGTATTTGTAACTATAAATTTTTTCTTAGAAAATTTGGAAAAAGGATAAGTCTCAAAAAGAAGTAAATGCTCAATATTGAAAAATGAAATGAAAAAGCATAATGAAAAACTAAAAAAAATATAAAATAATCTATAAGTTACTTCTTTAGAATAAAGATAAGTTAGTAAAGTATTTTTGTAAAAAAACATAGTCCTGAGTGTATTAGGATTTGAACCTAAGATTAGTAAATTAAAAGTTTACTGCTTTTACCAACTAAGCTATACACTCCTAATTACATTTTGTGTTTGGGAAGAGTTGAACTTCCAATTTCTAAATCCGTAGTTTAGTACTTTTTCCATTTAAGTTACAAACACTCTAATACATAACGTAAGCAATAATAGATTCGAACTATTAACATTTTCAATGTAAATGAAATGCTCTACCAATTAAGCTAATTGCTTTTTTTAAAATCAAAGATTTCTTTCTAAGTAGGACTCGAACCTACGTCCTAGTGGTTAACAACCATTCGCTCTACCACTGAGCTATTAGAAATTTAAATTCTATTATATAACAGTTTTTTTGTAAAAGGATTAATATAAAAAATATTTTTAAAATTTTTGTTCTAAATAGCTAAGCAAAAAAAACGTTTACTTTAATAGAGAAGGGATGGCTGAGTGGTTTAAAGCGATAGACTGTAAATCTATTTATAAAATAATCGTAGGTTCGAGTCCTACTCTCTTCAACTATATTATCATGTTCTATGCCTTAACCTTATCTAAATAATACTGCGTTTTTAGTTTAAACATGGATAAAACTTTAGTCTTCTAAACTGAATACTGTAGGTTCGAGTCCTACAAAGCGCAAAATACAAACTTCTTTAGTATTAAATTATCATAGAAAGAATGGGATTTGAACCCATGACCTAATTTATATTAAGTGACGATTTAGCAAACCGTTGTTTTAAACCAAACTCAACCATCTTTCTCCATTACCTTATTACTACTTTAACAACTTTCATTCATTATTCACTTTATCACTCATTCATTATTCACTTTATCACTTTTATAAAATTATTTCCTAAAGTAAACGTTT